>WBOU01000013.1 GCA_009268125.1 Chloroflexia bacterium SDU3-3
ATGATGGTATGATAGCGGGGCGAGGGGGGCATAACGACTCCATAGGGTATGGTTTGGGTTGGCACGCAAAGCATACCCGTTTTGCGCGTTCTGTCCACCTCGCCACAAAAGTGACACCTGTTGAGGGGCGCGACCCGTGGCTCTGGTGGGCATCGCGGGGGCCATGGCCGCGCTGGCGCTGATGGCCACGCTTGGCCCCCAGGCCCCCTACCCGCTGATCGGCGGCGTGCTCTTCCTGATGGGCGGCTCATTCGGCTGCGTGCAGCAGCTCCCCGTGGCCGCCATGGCCAACACGCCCGCCGATCAGCACGCGGCGGTGGCCCACGGCTCCACCCTGCTGTCGGTCATCCACGCCACCGCCGCGCCGCTGGGCGTGGGCGCGCTCTCCACGCTGCTGCAGATCTTCGGCCAGCACGCGGGCGCGCTGGCCGGGTTCCACCGCAGCGCCCTGGTGGCCGCCGCCGTCGCCACAGCGGCGCTGCTGCTGATGCTGGGAGCGCCTGCCCGCCGCGCGCCGAACGTACGGGCGCAATTACCTAACTAAAAATATTCTTACCACGAAGACACGAGGTTTTTACCACCAAGACTCCAAGACTCCAAGGAGCAATAAGATCTGGGAAATAGCGGCGGGCCAGCTCCACCCACTCGGCCCATGCGGCGAAGGTGCTGCTGGTGTTTTGATGGCCATATGCACGAACACCAGCAGCCTGTTTCTCAGCACGGGAACGCCTTAAATTGGGAGTTCCAAGGGGGCGATGCCCTCACATGGTGTCACTTTCTCTGGCGGAGCATTCGGATGCGGCACATGACGAGAGAACGCGTGCCAAGCCATGCACCGCATGGAAGATTCTCGATCTCACCCACCCGGCCCATGCGGCGAAGGTGCCGCTCGTGCACACTGGCCATATGCACGAACACCAGATGCCTGATTTCGGCATAGGAATGCTCCAAATTGGGGGTTTCGAAGGGGGCAACGCCCCCTCGCGGGGTTCCGAGGGGCTGGCCCCTCGGCGCTGCCCGCGCAAGGCATCCACCCACCAAACATCGACCAATGCCATCGCTGAAGGAAAAAACGCCCAGCGCCGACGGGAAAAGTGACACCATGTGAGAGGCATCGCCCTCACATGGTGTCACTTTATCGGGTGTTCCGAGGCCGTTTTAGCGAGACGGTGCGTTGGTATTCGTTCGGCTTGGGTGCGCCTTCGTCGATAGTGGTCATTTTTGGATGGTGATGCATGCCCTATGCGGGCGGCACCACGGACTCCGCGCCCTTGGATCCCCGCGAGGGGCGTTGCCCCTTCGAACCCCAATGTTGACCGTTCCTATGCCGTTTCCCGGTAGCTGGTGTTCGTGCATATAGCCATCAAGACGTGAGCGGCACCTTCGCCGCATGGGCCGGGTGGGATGGCGCGGCGCGATCATGGGTTGAGGCGGATTGCTTGCTGGGAGCGCAACTGGTGGTGTGCATAGTCTGGCACGCATGATTGTGGGTCTTGCCGCATCCTGACGCCCTGACTAAGAACGTGACACCATGTGAGGGCCAGCCCCTGTGAACCCCGCGAGGGGCATCGCCCCTCACATGGTGTCACTTTTCAGGGCGTTCCCATACCTTTTTGGCAAAGATGCCCGTTCGGCGGCATGAGAGCCGCATTCCAATGCGCTGGATGTACGACAAGGTCGTGCAAGCCCCGGCACGCGGTTTTGTACCATGTGCCGCATCCAAAGGCCCCACTCATGAAAGTGACACCTGCTGAGGGGGCAGGCCCCTAGGCGCTGCCCGCGTAGGGCACACACCCACCAAACACGATGAACCCTTATCATCGAAGCCGCAGCCGGTCGCCCCGACCAGGCAGCCTCGCCGCTGCGCAGCCCAGCGAGCACCGAGCCGCGCGCAGCCCCGACGAGCTATGCTATAATCGCCGCGCATTCTTCCTACCATGAGAGAACCTATGACCGCCACCGCACGCGCGCTCCCGCGCACCATCGTCATCGGCTCGGCGTGGATGCTGCTGCTCACCATCATCGGCGGCATCATCGGCGGCGTCCTGCTCGGCCTCCTCGCGCAGGTCGTCTACCTCGTGTTCATCTTCCCTGTCATGCTCGGCGCAGTCTGCGGCGGCATAGTCACCCAGATGGCCCGCAAGCGGAAAGTGGCCATCGCCCCCTTCGTCATGCTGTGCGCCGTGGTCATGGCGCTGATCGCCTATATGAGTTACCACGGCACCAGCTACGCCCTATTCACCTATCAGGCCAGCGACCAGCTCGCGAAAGACTACCCCGACAGCACCCCCGAGCAGCGTGACAGGGCTATCCAGCAGTCCCTCTACGATACCACCGGCTTCAGCGGTGTGCTCGGCTTCCTGAGCCTCAGCGCCAGCAGCGGGATCACCATCGGCAGCATGGGCGGGGCGCACGGCATTATGCCGCTGGTGGGGCCATTCGTGTGGGGCTACTGGGTGGTAGAGCTGGGCATCGTGGTCACGGTCAGCGGGCTGATCGCGCGCGGCGAGAGCAAAAAGCGCTTCTGCTACACCTGCGGCGAGTGGTATCGCGGCGAGAACATCGGCACGATCAGGCGGCTGAACCAAGAGCAGATCGTACAGCTCATGCGGCTCCAGGAGTGGAAGGCGCTCGACGAGGCGATAGAGGAGACCGACGCCAGCGGCTACGACGTGTACTGCGAGGCATGCGAGTGCAGCTACGCCCCGGTGTTGCTCACCGCCACCTACATGGGCAGCGACATGCAGGGCCGCCCGCGCGTCGTCGACATCGCATCTGCCGAGGTGCCCGCCGACTTCGCGGATACCTTCCGCCTAGCGCACTAGAGGATCATGCCTATGTCAAGCTCGGCCCACAGCCGCCCGTGGCAGATCTTCGAGGTTGTCGTCGGCACCCCCATGCTGCTGGCGGCGGCGCTGCAGGCGCTGCTGCCGCTGCCCATCGGCGGGGCGCAGCACGCCCCGCCGCGCGTGGGCGCGGGCGCGGCGCTGCTGGTGGCTGGGGCGCTGCTGGTGGCCGCGACGCGCCGCCAGATGCGCGCGCTGCACCAGCCCACCGACCCTGGCCAGCCAACCACGCGGCTGGTCACAGGCGGGGTGTTCGCGTGGTCGCGCAACCCGCTGTACCTCGGCGGGTTCGCGGCGCTGGCCGGGCTGGCGCTGGCGCTGGGCGCGGCCTGGGGCCTGATCATGCTGCTGCTGGCGCTGGCCGCCGCCCACGCCCTGCTCATCCGCCCCGAGGAGCGCTACCTTGCGGCGACGTTTGGCGAGGAGTACCGCGCCTACGCGGCCAGGGTGCGCCGATGGATCGGGCGGGGCTAAGGACCATGAAAGGGCACACAAGATAATGCTCACGCAAGAGGACATCGAACAATTATACTCTTATCAGCTCTCTATTCAACCAGCAATTCTCAGAAATGAGCTAATGACAACAGTCCTCAGCTTCTATGGTATTCTAGGAGTGATATGCGACATTGAGAGCAAAAATCAAAATGCCCACCAATACCTCAATGGAGAAGATAGATCCTGCTGTAATATGATACCATCGCCACTCAAAGAATATATTGTGTGCATAGAGCCATACCGCCAGAATATTCTCGATATCTGTAATCATTGTCTAGGCGATATTATCCAAAATCGCATAGATGGCAGCGAGGTCAGCAATACAGGCCGCTCAAGCTTCCCAGATACTACTCTTATCGCATCCTGTCTCAGTGATGATCTGGAAACAGCTATCTACCGCATCGCCAATGAGCTAAACGCATGCTGGGCTATCATCAGACGCGAAACAAACGCCTTTCGAGACAGCTCGATAGATCACCTATCGCCAACTGCCCAAGAGATATTTCTTGGCACACCGGTGCTGGCCGAGCCACAAGGTCTAGAGCAGGTCGACGTATTAATACGCGGCCTGCTGATCGCCAAGCTGCGCGAGCGTGACGCAGCCTAGCCACACTCGCGTAGCCGTTCCTGCCGCCTGGGTGCAAAAAGCGTTCATATTGGCGAGAATCCTGGCCCCTACAATAGATCTATCGATTCGCCCATCACACCAACATTGGCGCATCACCAGCGTATCTGCTGCGCCAGACGAGAGGCATAGCGAAAGATAGACCCTATGAGCGCAGCACCCACCCACATGGTCACCGGGGCCTTCGGCTACTCGGGAAAATATATCGCCCAACGGCTTCTGGCCCAGGGGCGCAGCGTGGCCACCCTCACCAACTCGCCCCAGCGCGCCAACGCCTTCGGCGGCAGGGTGAAGGCCCACCCCTTCAGCTTCGAGCGCCCCGACGAGCTCGAGCGCGCACTATACGGCACCGAGGTGCTCTACAACACCTACTGGGTGCGCTTCAACCACAGCATGTTCAGCCACGCCGACGCGGTGGCCAACACGCTGGCCCTGTTCGAGGCCGCGCAGCGCGCGGGCGTGCGGCGCATCGTGCACGTCAGCATCACCAACCCCTCGCTCGAATCGCCGCTAGAGTACTTCAGCGGCAAGGCGCGGCTTGAGCAGGCCCTGGTCGAATCTGGGCTTTCCTACGCCATCCTGCGCCCCACCGTGCTGTTTGGCAAAGAGGACATCCTGATCAACAACATCGCGTGGGTGCTGCGGCATCTGCCGGTGTTCGGCGTGTTTGGCGATGGACAGTACAAAGTCCAGCCCATCGCGGTGGAGGATCTGGCCGATCTCGCGGTGGCGCAGGGCGCGGTGCAGGCGAGCGCCACCATCAACGCCATCGGGCCGGAGACCTACACCTACCGCGCCATGGTCGAGATGATCGGGCGCGGCATCGGCGCGCGCAGGCCGATGGTGGGCGTGCCCCCGGCGCTGGGGCTGCTGGTGGGGCAGGCCCTGGGCGCGCTGGTCAACGATGTCATCATCACCCGCGAGGAGATCGCCGGGCTGATGGCGGGCCTGCTGTGCGTCGACACGCCGCCCATCGGCACCACCCGCCTGAGCGCGTGGGTCGCGGCCAACGCGGCCACGCTGGGCCGCCGCTACGCCAGCGAGCTGGGCCGCCGCCGCGACCGCGCCGCTGCCTACGCCAGCAACTAGCGCGGGGTCTCGGAAGATTGGGCGCTGTGGTGAAGTTAGGAAAATGCCTCTAGAACATATTGCATGTGGGGAAGAAAACCGTATACTTCACCACAGCGCCCTTCGCCACAGCGGAAAAGCCCATGACTCAAGCTGCGATCCTCGGCTATATCAACCATCTCGAAGACCCTGCCTACCTAGCCCGCCTGCTCGACATGGCCCCGATGCCAGCGCTTGTGGAGCAGCTCGGCGCGCTGCTACGCTCGGGCGACGCCGAGCATGTCGCGGCGGCGTGCCTCATCATCCGCGACCTCACCCCCGTCGTGCCCAGGCACGAGCTGGGCAGCGCATTCCGCGCGGCCTTCGCCAGCTCGCCGCTGGTGGCCGCGCTGGAGGAGCTCGTACTCACGGGCGACCGCGCCACCCGCGCGGAAGCCATCTACACGCTAGGGAAGACTGGCTGCGTCGCCAGCGCCGCCGCGCTACGCCGCGCCTTCGACGCGCTGTACGAGGCCGACCCGCTGGTGCTGCCGCGCCTGGTGGGCGAGATCTGGTGGCTCGAAGGCCAGCACGACTGGGCGCTGATCGACACGATGGTAGCGAGCCGCAGCTACGCGACCCGCTGGGCCGCGCTTGCCGCCCTCTCCACATGGTCGGGCAATACCGCATTCCAGGCCGAAAGGCAGCGCCGCTATGCCGCCCTGCGCCAGGATGCACACCCGCTCGTGCGCGCCGAGGCCGACTTCGCCTACCAAGAGCTGCTGCTTGAGCAGCGCCTGCCCAGCCTGCCCCTGCGCGAGAGGCGAGCGCAGCGGGCCGCGCTCGAGCGCGACAGGCCGCGCATCACGTTTGCCGATATGGGGCATCGCTTCAGCGCCTACCTGCACGCGCGGCGGCAGGGTAGCTACACGCTGGAGATGCTCAGCCAGTTTCTGGATGGGAAGCTGCTGTAGGGTTATTATGACAATCAGGAGACAAGATCATGCAGCAGATCACCTCAATTTCCGCACTTGACGCATTTCTGGGCGGTATCTCGTTTGGCGTGTCGATGTACACCCGCAACATCAAATTCGACTTTTCGATCCGAGAGATCCCGCGCCATCGTTCCCCCAGCAAGACGCTGCTGCATACCTCTATGCATCTCACCCGCCCATCCATCGCGACACTCTCTACCGAGGATCAAAATCGCCAGCCAGAAACCTGGGAGGCGTTTGGCAAACGGCTAGAGTCCTGGTTCACGCGGCATGAGCAGTTTTTGCCTGTAGCACCTTACGATTCGGCAGACGACGAGGTACCCAAGCAAGGGTGGCTGCGCGCCACCGACCAGATTCTCATCGCAGCAAGCGAGGCTATCGAGGCCATCATCTCCCTCTTTGGCGAGCAGGCCGAGGTCTACATCCACCCCTTCCCGGCTGAGATCTACCACCGACACAAGATGGCCGTGTTCGAAGAGGACCGCGTGCTGATCTTTGGACGCAAGCATGCCGCACTCCTGATACTCAGGCTGGAACAAGCATAAGAGAAAGGCAGTGACATCCATGAATATCGGAGAGATACTTGGGCGGATGGCTAAGATTCAGGAAAGCATCTTCGGGCCAGCGCTGCCGAAAAAATCTATCACCTACGGCAGCCGCATCGCCATCCGCGCTTCCAATGGCAAATATGTGCAGGTCAACCACCACCAAGCGGCCCGCATCATGGCGCTCGCGAGCAATGTCCAAGAGTGGGAGATCTTCGAGATCGTTGCAGCCCACGACCCATTCTCCTACAAGCAGAAAACCATCCGCTACGGCGACCAGATCGCGCTCAGGGCGATCAGCAACAAAACCTTTGTCCGCAATATTGTTGAGCAAGATCCAACTGAGCTAGGGGCGCTCGCGCCACTGGTGAAAGAGACAGAAACCTTCAAGCTGGTAGCCGCACCGAGCATGCGGGCAACGGCAGCCCGAAAAGATGTGGACTACGGACAGCCATTTGTGCTTCAGACCGCGCAGGGCGACTACATCACCTGCGATCACGCTGCCGATGGCCGACTGCGGGCCAAGCGTAGCGCTGCAATTGGCGATACCGAGACCTTCTTCTTTATCCACCCCGATCTACCGCGATAGGGCCAGCGTTATCGATCCTTGCGCTACCACAGAAAAGGCACCGCCATGATCCTGCCCAAAGAGCGAGACCCGCGACTGATCACCATCCGCCGAGGTGGCACGCTCACCGACGAGCACCACCGGCTGCTGGCGCTGTGGGCGGCGGCGTGCGCCGAGCATGTGCTGCACCACTTCGAGGCGGCGCAGCCCGCCGACACGCGTCCCCGCCAGGCCATCGAGCACATCCGGGCCTGGGCGCGCGGCGAGATCTCCATGACCCTCGCGCGCGCGGCGGGGGGCCACGCCATGGCCGCCGCGCGGGCCTTGAGCGGGGCGGCGCG
Source organism: Chloroflexia bacterium SDU3-3 (assembly GCA_009268125.1). Classification (NCBI taxonomy): domain Bacteria; kingdom Bacillati; phylum Chloroflexota; class Chloroflexia; species Chloroflexia bacterium SDU3-3. The sequence continues at coordinate 7,463 of WBOU01000013.1, forward strand.
CCACGCCGCCTACGCGGCGGGCCAGGCTGGGGTGGTGGCCCACGTGGCCGCGCACGACCTTGGCGCGGCGGCCTACGCCATCCGCGCCGCCATGGCCGCCGCGCCCGCCGCCCAGGCCCAGGCCGCCGCCCTCGCCGAGTGCCGCTGGCAGCGCGCCCAGCTCCCCGAGGACATCCGCGCGCTTGTGCTCGACGACCAGCGGCGGCGCAACGCGATCTGCTGGTCGGTGTTCGAGTGCTGATCGGGTGGCATTCGCGCACACATGCACCGCTGCGGCCTCCCTACACCATAGATAAGGTGCGAGGCACTCACCAAAAAGGCAGCCGCAAGAGATACCGCCAGCGCTCACTGCCCATCCGGCGGCTGCCACAGCTCGATCCTGTTTCCCTCGGGGTCCAGCAGCCATGCAAACACGCCATACTCCGAGTCCTCCACGCGATCCTCCACCGCCACGCCCTCGGCGCGCAGCGCGGCCAGCAGCCCGCGCAGGTCGGCCACGCGGTAGTTGATCATGAACGGGGCCGCGCTGGGGCCGAACGAATCCGCGTCGGCGGGCACTAGGTTCCACGCCGTCGATCCAGCACCCGCCGGGTTGTCAGGGCCAGCCCAGGCGAAGGACGCGCCACCCCAGGCCTGCACGTCGATACCCAAGTGGGCCTTGTACCACACGCCCAAGGCCTGGGGGTCTCTGGCCTTGAAGAAAATGCCGCCGATACCGGTCACGCGCTTCATTGAATTTGCTCCTCTGAGGATAGCCGATCTATAGCATAAAGCACTATTGGCAAAATAGCGCTCCCAAAATGCCCGATTGCCCTGCAGGTCATCGAAATCACCCGCCAGCTGGCAGCCCTGAATATATTCTGCTGCTTCTAGAGCTTGCTCATCGCCAGATACGACCAGGTGGTCCAAAGTCTCGCGGACACCAGCAGAAACCAAAAACTGTATATCGAGGCCGCAGTAGGTATCAAAATTAGCCACCTTCGCCCTCCAGAGCAAGGGCACATCTTCAACATGGCCGAGCTTGGAGAGCACAAAAGCGCTCAGGCGCAGCTCGTCGGTCATACCCTCTTCTGGATCTCGATGCAGCGCGATATCGTGCTCCAAAATGTATCGGGACAGCGGGCGATCTGCCGCATCTGCCGATTTGTTCATCTCCAGGCAGATAGCGTGGCGAAGATCCAGATCTCCAGCGATCTGGCGGAGAATCTCGGCGGGCGGGAGATCGGGGCTGACTCGCCGCGACACCGCAAGACAGTCAAGCGCATGCATGTCTGTGTTAATGCTACTCCTATGCTGTTGGGCGAAAGCCAGATAGGGACTCTTTATCATAGGCGGTACTGGCATTATACCCAACGATAGCGCGCCAGGGTGTCAGGTGCAAGCAAACATATAGGTAAACGGAAAGCCCGCCGTGCCCTATCAGCGCGCGGCGGGCGCGAAGCTGCGCCAGTGCCCCTCGGAGATCACCTCGGCGACCCCATCGACCACCTTGATCGCGGTCTCGTCGTCGATGGCATAGGTGGGCAGGGGCAGGCGGGCGGCCCAGCGCTCGGCATGGGCCATGGTGTTCTCGGGCAGCATCTCGTGGTCGAGGTGCGGGAAGATCGCGAAGTCGACCAGCCCCAGCGTTGCGTCATCGCCGCCGGTGGGGGGCCGCCAGCCCACGAAGTCCTGGCCGATGCGCGGGGCCATCACCATGCTGCCCGCGCTCAGGCCCACGTAGACCAGCCCCAGCGTCGGCAGCAGCTCGGCCAGGCCCGATTGGCGCATCCAGTAGTGCAGGAACAGCGGGTCGCCGCCGTTCACCAGCAGCGCATCGGCCTGCTCCACCGCAGGCAGCCAGCGCGACCGATCGATGCTGGGCAGCGCGGTCAGCTCCAGCACGCCCATGGACTTCCAGCCCAGCTCGCACATGGGCGTGGTGGACTGGCCGCTGAGAAACTCCCAGGCGTGGGCCGGGCCGCCAGGGATGGCGTAGATGGCGGTCGGGATGCAGAGCGCATGGCACTCGGCGATCGGCTTGCCCAGCATGCCGACCAGCGCGCTGTGGATGCTGGGGTTCTTCACACCAGCCGAGGTGAGCAGCAGTTTCATGCGGTCGCTCCTTTAGGCATAGGGAGAAAATGGGCAGCGCTGGGCGTAGTTCATACGCTTTTTACGCCAGCGAAAACCGCACATATATTCTAATCGGCGTGTCAATACCACTAGCCCCACAAATGATCCACACGGGTGGATCGGGCTGACCTGATGCCCGCCCCATCGCGATGCGCCCGCATCGCAGCCTCACCCGATGCGGGCGCATCGCAGGGGCGTTCGATGAACCCATGCATGCGGCGCGGGCGGGCACGCGGCCCGCCCCTACCACAATGGTAGCATCGTTGCTGACCGGGCAACACAAGCATCGCCCACGGTCGGCCCCCGCGCCTATCCTACACAAGCGCTATCGCTAGCGCATCGCTAGGCCAGATGCGCGCTCGACGAGCTGGGCGAACTCCTGCGCGTCCGCATCGTTGGGCAGGCTGGATGCGGCCTGCCTAGCCAGCGGCAGCACGTCGGCCATGGTGTAGCCCTTGGCGCTGCCGCGCAGCTGCTCGGCGAAGCTGGCCACCGCCACGGCCAGCTGCAGCTGCGGTGCGGCCCCCTGCCAGCTGCCGCCCATGGCATCGCTGGACAGCGCCTGCGACTGCTCGCGCACCCCACCGCCCTCGGGGTCGGCGTAGCGCATATGCACCGTCAGAGCCGTGCCGCTGCCCTGCTCGGTGAGCGCCACCTCGTAGAGCGCGGTGACGCTGTGGCCTGCGCCCACCTCGCCCGCGTCCACCTGGTCGTTGCGGAAATCGGCATCGGCCACGGCGCGGTTCTCGTAGCCCAGCAGGCGGTAGCGGCTGACCACCGCCGGGTTGAACTCGACCTGCACCTTGGCGTCCTTGGCGATCACCTGGAGCGTGCCCGTCAGGTTCTCGCGAAACACGCGCTGGGCCTCGTCGATGGTGTCCACATAGGCGTAGTTGCCATCGCCATCGTCGGCTAGCTGCTCCATCAGCGTGTCGTTGTAGTCGCCTAGGCCAAACCCGACGGTTGTCAGGTACACGCCCTGCGCGGTGTAGTCCTTGATCTGCTGGCGGATGCCTTCGGGGCCGGTCACACCCACATTGGCCACGCCATCCGAGCAGAGGATCACGCGGTTGATGCCGCCGTTCAGGAAGGCACCGCTGGCCACCTGATAGCCCAGCTTGATGCCAGCCTCGGCGTTAGTCGAGCCTTCGTTGGCCAGGCTGTTGATCGCGGACATGATCGTGTCGCGGCTGGTGGCGCTGGTGGCCTCCAGCACCGTACGGGCCTGGCTGCCGTAGACCACGATCGCCACCTGATCGCCCTCGCGCAGCTCATCCACCAGCAGGCCCAGCGCCTGCTTCACCAGCGGCAGGCGGTTTGGCTGCTGCATCGAGCCGCTGACATCGATCACGAACACCAGCGAGGCGGGCTTGCGCTGGCTGGCGTCGATCACGCGGCCCTGCACGCCCACGCGCACGATCTGCGTATTGGTGCCGCCCAACGGTGATGGAACCGCATCGACCGAGATACCAAACGCGCCATCCTGCGGCTTGGGGTAGCTGTAGTCGAAGTAGTTGACGAACTCCTCGACGCGCACGGCACCTGGATGCGGTAGCTGGCCGTTGTTGAGGGCGTTGCGCGCCGACGAGTACGACGCCGTGTCCACATCCATGGCGAAGGTCGAGAGCGGATCGGCGGCGGTCTCCACAAAGGGGTTTGGGGCATCTGGCTGGGCAGGGACAGGCGTCGGGCCGTGGTCATCCTGCGGGGCGGGCGTGGGCAGCAGCGCGGCGTCGGCGGGCGCGGCGGGCGCGGCAGCCTCGGCTGCCGGGTCGGGCTTGCCCACCGGGGGCGATCCGGCCTGGGCGGGGGCCGCTTGGCCTGCCGCCTGCGGGGCGGGCGGCGCGACATTCGAGACCGGGGCGGATGGGGCGGGTGCCCCGCCGCACGCGCCGAGCAACACGGCGCAGAGCAGCATGGGCGTGTGGCGTTCCACAAACCGTCGCATGGGAGTCTCCTTTTTGGTTATTGGTCCACCATGCCTGGGAAATCTGGCGCAAATGACCAAGGGACATCCGCGCTGCCCTATAGACGGCTACCCGCACAAATAGGTTCCCACGAACGACACAGCTCATGCAGCCAGTTTCACCGCAGGGCCGCAGAGTTCGCGACAGAGCGCCGATTCTTTTACCACCAAAAACTCCAAGGAAAGAAGGGAGCCAAGAACCACGAAGGCTCGAAGACCCCAAAAAGATACAAACCTTCGCGTCTTCGCATCTGCGTAGTAAAGAAGCTTCGGTGAATCAAGCATGCAGCGGCCCTGGACTGTGACTGCAGGCAGCAGCGCTGCTTGCCAAGATCGTGTATGATACCAAGCAGGCGTCGAGCTATGTTCCCCACAACCCTGACGGCGGCGCACGCACTGCGACAGATCCTCGCTACCCATGCTGATGGAGAAGGCCGATGGCTCGTAACACCAGGCACACCAGCATCACCAAACGACAGGCGATCCTCACCCTATTCACCTTGCTGTTCGCCGCCACCACCATGTTCTTCCTGATCACTCTAATCTTCCCCAACGACAGGATCGCGCTGGCGATCGTGGGCGTGACGTGGATTATCGTCGCCAGCCTGTTTGCGAGCTACTACCGCGGCTGGGATACGGCGCGCTTTCTGGTACCACCGGCGATTGTCATTGCCTTCAGCATGACCGATAGCGCTCCCTATACGCTTGAGAATCTGATCGTGCCGATCTCGCTCATCCCCATCCTCACGCTGATCTTCGCCAACTGGATCTGGACCGTCGGCATTGTGGTCACGCTTTTCGCCATCATGGTTGTGCGCGGCGGCGGCGCACCGATCGCCGAGGGGGTACTTAGCATACCGATGTATGCCGCTCAGCTTGGGCTGGTGGCGCTGGTCTGGCACCTCTCTAGCGCACACGCGCGGCAGGCCGAGCAGAGCGCGCTGCTGGCCGACGAGGCCCGCCAGCAGGCCGAGCACGAGCGGCAGCAGGCCGAGCAGCACCGCGACGATCTGACCAGGCAGAATCAAGAGCAGCAGCGCCTGATCCAGCTGATCGACGAGCTGGAGACCCCGGCCATAGCGGTGGCCGAGGGCGTGCTGATCGCCCCGCTGGTGGGCAATATCGACTCGCGGCGCGGCCAGCAGATCACCAAACATCTGCTGGATGAGGTCTACCGCCAGCAGATCGAGCTGGTGATCCTCGACATCACCGGCGTGCGCGCCATGGACACCATCGTCACCCGCCATCTGGTGCAGACCAGCCAGTCGCTGCAGCTGCTGGGCTGCCAGGTGATCCTCAGCGGGATCTCGACCGAGCTGGCCATATCGATCACGCAGATGGGCATTGAACTCAATCAGCGCATCCAGACCGCGCGCACACCCAAGGCTGCGCTGGAGCAATTTTTTCAGCAGAAGGATGCGACCGACGAGCTGGGTGGCAACGCGATCATCGCGCGGCTGTTCCAGCAGAGCTAGCCACAACGCACCGCCCCCGCCCAGATCTGGGCGGGGGCGGTGCGTTGTGGTGCAGCGCAGGCTAGCTGCGGTTCAGGAAGCGCGCGGCCAGCGCGGGCAGCTGGGCGGCGGGGCCAGAGCGCACCAGGGCCTCGGGCAGCGAGTCGAGGAAGAGCTGGCCGTAGCGCTTGGAGAGCAGGCGCTTGTCGAGCACGGCCACGATGCCACGGTCATCCTTCGAGCGGATGAGGCGGCCAAAGCCCTGCTTGAAGCGCAGGATGGCCATAGGCACCGACAGCTCGTTGAACGAGTCGGTGTACAGCTCGGAGCGGGCCGCGAAGATCGGGTCGTTGGGCACGGGGAAGGGCAGCTTGGCGATCAGCAGCACCGAAAGCGCATCGCCCACCACATCCACACCCTCCCAGAACGAGGTGGTGCCCAGCAGCACGCTCTGCGGGAATTCCTTGAAGCGGTGGATGAGCGAGCGGCGCGAGCCATCGATACCCTGGCCCAGCACTGTGATCCCGCGCTCCTCCAGCGGCTCCTGGATGGCGCGGTAGGTCTGCTTCAGCGCGCTGGAGGCGGTGAAAAGCACCAGGGCGCGCCCGTTGGAGGCGGTGCAGATACTGACGATGGCCTGCTCCAGCGCGCGCTGGTAGCCCGGGTGGTTCGGCTCGGGCATGTCGTTGGGCAGGTAGACGAGGGCCTGCTTGGTGTAGTCGAAGGGCGACTCAAGCTGGAGCGCGTCCGGCTCCTCGACGCCCAGTCGGTCGCGGATGAAGTCGAACTGGCCATCGACCGACATGGTGGCCGAGGCCAGCACAGATGTGGCCTTGAGGGCAAACAGGTTGGCCTGCAGCAGCTCGGCCACCGAGAGCGGGGCGGCGCGCAGCTCCAGGGTGTCGCGCATGCGGTCGTAGGTGAGCCATGTCACCAGCTTCTCCTCGCCGCCCACGATGATCGCGCCAACGTTCACGCGCACGTCGGTCACATAGCGGCGCAGGCTCTGCACCCGCAGCGCCAGGGTCTCGTAGTCGGGGATGCCCGCATCCTTCAGGTTGCCCACCAGCGCCTCCAGCTTGCCCAGAGCGTTGCTGATCTCCTGCAGCTGCAGCGACAGATTGCCCCAGGCCATCTCGATCTCGGCCCAGGCGGGGTGCTGGCGCTCCTTGGGTGTCAGGCGCAGGCGCGGATCGTAGCTGGTGCTCTCGGCCTCCTCGTTCATAAAGATCGAGAGGCGGTTGAAGCAGTCGTAGACGCTGGCGCGGGCCTTGGTGACGGTGGGGCCAAGCGTGCGAGCGATCTCGCTGGCGGTGTCCATGTCGCCCTGGGTGGTCGCGCCCTCGCGCAGGCGGCTGGGCAGCTCGGCGAACAGGCCGCTGGAGATAGCCGCGCCGCCCTCGGCGAACAGGCTATCGAGGAAATCGAGCAGCCCGGACTGATCGACCGCGAAGCCGAGCTGATCGGTGGCCACATCCTCAAGATTGTGGGCCTCGTCGATCACTAGGTGGTCGTAGGGCGGCAGCACGTTGGCCTCGGTGGCCAGGTCGGCCAGCATCAGGGCGTGGTTGGCCACCACCACGTGGGCGGCCTCGGCCTCGCGGCGGGCCTTGAAGAAGAAGCACTCGCGGAAGAAGGCGCAGCTGGGGCCGACGCAGGTCTCGGGCGTGGTGTTGATCTTCGACCACGCGCCCGACTCGCGCTCGGTCAGCAGGATCTCGGCCTTGTCGCCGCTGGTGGTGGTGGGGATCCACAGCTGCACCTTCAGCAGCGCTTTTATGTCATCTTCGGTGGCGCGGGCGTCGCGGCGCAGGTCGTGGTAGCGCTTGAGGCAGAGGTAGTTGCTGCGGCCCTTGAGCAGCGCGGCCTTGAACGGCACCTGAACCTCGTCATCCTCGGCCATAATTCGCTGGAGATCGGGGATATCTTTAAAAAATAGCTGATCCTGCAGGTTGATCGTGTTGGTAGACACCACCACGCGCTCGCCGCGCTGGGCCGCCCACATCACCGAGGGCACCAGGTAGGCCATAGACTTGCCGGTGCCGGTGCCGGCCTCGACCATCAGCGGGATGCTGGTGTTGAAGGCGTTGCCCACGGCCTCGGCCATGTGCACCTGGGGGGCGCGCTGCTCGTAGCCAGCGAAGGCGCGGCCCATCGGCCCATCGGGCGCGAAGAAGCGGCGCACGCGGTCGAGGTCGAGCGGCTCCTCATTGCCGGTGGGCTTGAGCGGCACCGGCTCCTTGGCGGGCTTGGGGTCGTCGCCCGGCTTAGCCGAGGCCCCCTCTTCGAGCAGAAAGCGCTTGGCCTTCTCGCGCTGGGCCTCCTCGAACAGGTCGCGCAGCGGCCACTGGATCTTGGCGGTGAGCTGCGTGATCTGGGTCAGCTCGTCGAGCGAGAGCGCATTGATCCGCCTGAGCATGTGCAGAAAAACTTGGCGCGTGGCGTCCGAGTCGGACAGGGCGCGATGGGCGTCCTCGTGGGTGATGCCGAGCGCGGCGGAGAGCGCGCTGAGGCGGTAGGCCGGGGCGTGCGGCATCAGCAGCGTGGCGAGGTCGAACGTGTCGTAGGATGTCTGCGGCAGGCGCATGCCGTGGGCCTGCAGCATACGGATGTCGAAGCCGATGGAGTGGCCAACGATCGGGTAGCTCTTCAGAAAGCGCACCAGATCTGGCCCGATCTGGGCGAAGCGCGGCGCATCCTCCAGATCGGCATCGCTGATACCGGTGAGGCGGGTGATCTTCAGCGGCAGCGAGTGGTGGGGTTTCACCAGTTGCTGATACGTCTCAAGCACCTCGTCGCCGTTGAATTTGACGGCGGCAACTTCAATAATCTCGTCGTTGGCCGGGTCGAGGCCGGTGGTCTCGACATCCAGCGCTACATATATGCGGTCCATTCGCCACCTTCGCTCACCTGTTTCAAATTGCTGCATTATACCTGATTTTGCCTGGTAGCGACCTCCTACCACGGCCCGGCTCGGGGCCGATGCGTTCTCATTCGGCAGCACGTTTTTACCACCAAGACGCCAAGCGACCCAGCAACCCAAGGGCGCGATTCGCCACCAAGCCCCGAAGGCGCGAAGAGAAGAAAAGCGTAGGGACACGGCATAGCAGCCACACGTCATCGCTTATGGGGGCCAGGGCGGCACGCACAGCAGATTATCAGGCGCGACACGACAACGCGGTGCCAAAAATCACCATCCGGTTGCAGTTTTTGGCAGCCGCCCCCCATGAGTAACTCATTCTCAAGAAGTATTCTACAAATAGATTGCATAAAATCTCAAAATTACCTATTGACATTCTACAAATATGCTATATTATCACATCAGGTTAGCAATTATCTGCAAATCACTTGAGAGGAAGCAGTGATGTTCACATCTGACAGCGAGGATCTCGGGCACGCGCAGCGCAAGCAACACGAGCTGCTGGCAGAGGCGCAGCATCAGCAGCTGGCTCAGCAGCTTGCAGGGCCGACCATGGGCGAGCGCGCCACCACGGCGCTGGGGCGCGGCTGCGTCAGCATCGGCAGGTGGCTGATCGAGCAGAGCAGGCGTCGGCGGCAGCGCTCCCTTCCCACCCAGAACTACACGAGCCACTCGCTTTAAGCACACAAGGAGCTGGATCTATGGAAACATACACTCTCACCAAGACGGCTGGCGATATCTTCATCGACGGCAGCAAGGGTCGGCTGAGCATCGTGGCCGACGACGTGCAGCAGGCTCAGATCAGCGGCGCTGCCGACCTGCCCGCCCCCAGCGCCGATGGCAGCATCCGCCTGAGCGGCGTGCAGGGCGAGCTGGTGCTGCGCGTGCCCTACGGCGCCAGCGTGACCGTGACGCGCCACCAGGGCGATGTGCGCGTCGAGCGCATACACACGCTGCGCGGCCACGACATCCACGGCACGCTGCGGGCCAGCGGCATCGAGCGGCTGGTGATCGAGCGCGATGCAGAGCAGGTGTCGCTGCTGCGCAGGCTCATCGAGCATGTCGACCGCAGCATCCGGATCGCGGATGTGGCCACGGCGGAGCTAGAGTGCGTCTACGGCAGCCTGCAGATCGACCGGGCGGGCGAGGTGCGCGGCGGCGATGTAGGCGGCGGGGCCGAGATCAGCGCGGTGCGCGGCAGCCTGGAGCTGCGGAATATCGGCGGCGGCTGCGAGCTGGCCGACTGCGGCGGCGATGTGCAGATCAAGAACGTCGGCGGGGCGCTGCGGGCGCAGGGTATCGCGGGCCGGCTGAAGGTCGGCGCGATCGGCGGGTCGGCCACGGTCAGCGGCTGCGGCGGGCTGCAGGCGCTGGGCAATGTGGGCGGCAACCTGGATCTGCACGAGGCCCCGCTGGCCTTCGACGGCTCGCTGCGGATGGCGGTGGGCGGCAGCGCGCACATCCCGCACCCGCAGGATGCCTTCACGCTGCACGCGATCGTGGGCGGGCAGATCCGGGGGGCTACGCTCAGCGGCGGCGAGAAGCACCAGATCGCCTGCGGGAATGGCCGCAGCCAGCTGTCGCTCACCGTGGGCGGCAATCTGACGCTCACCGAAGGCTAAGGAGGGCCAACCGTGACCACATCCACCCTGCTGCGCTCGCTGCGCTACCGCTCGTTCACCCTGCTGTGGCTGGGGCAGACCATCTCGCACCTAGGCGACAGCCTGTACAGCGTGGCCCTGGCCTGGTGGGTGCTAGAGCAAACCGGCTCGGCGCTGGCCATGGGCGCGGTGCTGGTGTGCACCTACGCGCCCATGGTGCTGTTCACGCTGGTGGGCGGGGTGCTGGCCGACCGGCTGCCCCGCCTGCAGGTGATGGTCTTCTCGGACATGCTGAGCGGGCTGGTGGTGACGATCGTGGCGCTGCTGGCCATGTCGGGGAATCTGGCGCTGTGGCATGTGTATGTGGCCAGCACGCTGTTTGGCTTCTTCAGCGCCTTCTTCGAGCCAGCCTACCAGGCCGCTATCCCCGACATCACGCCGCGCGATGCGCTGGCCAGCGCCAACTCGCTCACCAGCCTGAGCCGCCAGCTGATCGGCATCGGCGGGCCTGCGCTGGCGGCGGCGCTGGTGGCGGTGGGCGGCACATCAATCGCGTTCACGCTCAACGCGCTCTCGTTCTTCCTCTCGGCGGCGCTGGTGGCCCCGCTGCCCGCCGCGCCCAGCGCCCAGCCCACAGGGCGCGGCATGCTGGGCGGGCTAGCCGAGGGCCTGCGCGCCGTGCTGGCCCAGCCGTGGCTGTGGGTCACGATCGGGCTGTTCTCGCTGGTCAACCTGACCGCGCTGGCCCCGGTATCGGTGGCGCTGCCCTTCTTGGTGCACGAGCAGTTTGGCGACCGCGTGGGCCTGCTAGGGCTGCTGCTCTCGGCCTCGGCGGCGGGCGCGGTGGCGATGGCGCTGTGGCTGGGCCAGGCGCGCGCGCTACGCCGCAGGGGGCCGCTAGCCTACGGGGCAACCTTGGTGGCGGGCCTGGCGCTGGCGGCCATGGGTCTGGGGCTAGACGCGGCGGGGCTGGCGCTGGCGCTGTTCACCCAGGGCGCGATGCTCAGCATCTTTGGCCTGATCTGGACGCGCACCCTCCAGGAGCTGGTGCCGCGCGAGCTGCTTGGCCGCGTGGTCAGCATCGATATGCTCGGGTCGTTTCTGCTGCTGCCGCTGGGCTTCGCGCTGGTCGGCTGGCTGGTGGACCGCGTGGGCGCAAGCAATGTGTTTCTGCTGGGCGGTGCGTCAACCGCCGCCCTGATGATCATCGGCCTTCTTCACCCAGCCGTTCGTCGGCTGGACTAGCACAGCGAGGTATGCTATGAACTCAATCCTAACCAAATGCCCCGTATGCAGCCACCCACTGCACGTCGAGCGCTTCGGCTGCGCCGAGTGCGACACCCATATCGACGGCCAGTTCTCGCTCGGCTGGATCGGCAGGCTCAGCCGCGAGCAGCTGGAATTTGTCGAGCTGCTGGTCAAAAATCGCGGCAACATCAACAGCGTGGCCACCGATATCAAGGTCTCGTACAACACCGCCCGCAGCCGCCTGGATGACGTGGTGGAGGCGATGGGCTACGGCGCGCCGCCCGAGGAACAGCGGGCCGACCGCCGCGCGGTGCTGGACCGCCTGGCCTCAAAAGAGATCTCCGTCGAGGAGGCCATGAAGCTGCTGCGCGGCTAGCAGCGAGGAGGCGGCCATGACCCAGTCGGAAGAGCGGCTGCGCGTGCTGCGCATGATCGAGAACGGGCAGATGCGGGCCGAGGAGGGCGCGCGCCTGCTGGATGCGCTGGCCGAGCCGCGCGATACCCCGCGCAGCCGCCAGCAGGCCCGCACGCTGCGGGTGCGCGTGAGCGACCTGGGCAGCGGGCGGCAGAAGCTGAACGTGACCGTGCCGGTCTCGCTGATCGGCGTGGGCGTGAAGCTGGGGGCTAGGCTGCTGCCACGCAGCAGCACCAGCACGATCGAAGAGCTGCAGCACATGATCGAATCGGGCACGAGCGGGCGGATCTACGAGATGCAGGATATCGAGCAGGGCGAGCGGATCGAAATCTTTGTAGAGTAGGAGAACCAAACGATGGCAACACTGTCTTTTCCCGTGGGGGAGACCCCGCGCCTAGTGCTGGCCAACTGCGCCAGCGATATTTCGGTGAAGGTCCACGACGAGCGCAGCATCGTGCTGAAGCTGGACAGCGACGATAGCGCCGAGCAGCAGGGCGACGATGTGGTGGTGAGCCGCGCCAGCGATGACCTGACCGCGCTGGTGCCGCACGACACCCAGGTGGTCATCCGGAACGCCCACAGCGATGTGAATATTATGGGCGTGGATGGCGGCATCTGGGTGGATCTGGCCCAGAGCGACCTGGTGCTACGCGATGTAGGTGTGGTGCAGATCGAGGGCCAGGTCGGCGGCGACGCCCACGTCCTCCGCGCCGCTGAGCTCATGGCCAAGCACGTGCGTGGCGACATCCAGATCGCCCACATTGGCACGGTGTCGGTCGGCACCGTGGATGGCGACTGCCACATCACCGATGTGGCCGGGCGCGTCACATGGGGCCATGTGCGCGGCGACCTTGAGATCGGCGGCAGAGGCCAGGATGTGGCGGTGGTGGGGTCTAGCGTCGGCGGCGACTGCGAGATCCACGAGGTCGTCAGCATCGAGCTGTCCGACATCGGCGGCGACGCCAAGCTGCGCGCTCAGAGCGACATTCGCCTGGGCAGCGTGGGCGGCGACCTGGATGCGCGCACCGCCCAGGGCGAGATCGCGGCGGGCAGCGTGGGCGGCGACGCCCAGATCATGTCGGGCACTGGCGCGGTGCGGGTGGCCAGCATTGGCGGCGACCTAGATATGGAGACCACCTTCGCCGCCAGCTCGCTGGCCCAGCTGGTGGTGAGCGGCGACGTCTCGCTCGACCTGCGCGACGGCTCGGATGTGACGGTGCGCGCCACGGTGGGCGGCGAGGTCCACGGGCGAAAGATCGCCACCACCAGCGAGGGTGAGCTGATCACGGCAACCTATGGCGAGGGGATCGGCAAGCTGGACCTGATGGTGGGCGGCGATCTGGACCTGGACGGCAAGGCCCCGCGCAGCAGCAGCTCGGGGTGGGGCGCGTGGGCCGACTTTGGCCGCGAGATGGGCCAGCTGGGCGCGGTGCTAGGCCGCGACCTGGGGCGCATGGGGGCCGAGCTGGGCCGCGACCTAGGCCGCGTGCTCAGCAACCAGAGCGCCCAGTGGGCCGACCGCGCCGCCGAGCAGGCCGAGCAGGTCTCGGCCCGCATCCAGGAGCGCCTGCGCAGCGCCGAGGATGAGATCAAGCGCAGCATGGACCGCGCCGCACGCGAGGCTGAGCGCACCGCACGCGAGAGCGAGCGCGCCGCGCGGGTGACGGTTCGCATGGGCGACCGCGAGTGGCGCTTCGACGAAGAGCGGCTGGAGCGCCTGAAACAGCAGGCCCAGGATGCCGCCGAGAGCGGCATCGCCAGCGCGGTGGAGGCGGTAGACCGCGCGATCGCAGGGATGGGTATGCCCAGGCCACCTGCGCCACCTGCGCCACCTGCGCCACCTGCGGCCCACGCTGCACCGCCTGCGCCACCTGCGCCGCCCACTGCACCGCCCGCGCCCGAGGCTGCGCAGGCCCCTATGACCGGCGTGACCATGCGGATCGACCGCGCCGAGCCTGCCGAGCCTGCCGAGCCTGCCGCCCCGCGCGACATCGAGGCCGAGCGAGCCGCCATCCTGCGCATGATCGCCGAGGGCCGCATCTCGCCCGAGGAGGGCGACCTGCTCCTAGAGGCGCTGGGCTAGCACACCCCCACCACATAAGCAAAAGAAATCGGCAGATGCTATAGCATCTGCCGATTTCTTTTCCCACCTCAACCAAATCATACATATATCATTTGCAAATACATGAGGAAAGCACCATAATAGATGCACGCTCAGTAAAAGTATTTCCACCTAAGGAATATCTATATCACAAAGTATAAAATATGAGCACACTCAGCAAAACTCTCATATCATCTTACTATGATTCTTTCGCCAGAGAGTATCACCATGCTCGATTAAATCAGACAAAAGTGATCAACGAGCATATAGAGATGCCTGCTATGCTGAGTATGATTGGGGATATCCAGGGTCGCACCATCCTTGATATTGGTTGCGGCTCCGGCATCTACACAAAAATTCTCGCATCTCATGACGCACATGTCACCGCTCTAGATATCAGCCATTCTATGATAGAGATCGCAAAAGATTATTGCCAAGGGCTAGATATATCGCTTATTCACACGAGCTTTGAAGAGTATATCGCTGAGCAAATGAGCTTTGATATCATCATCGCCTCGTTTATGCTTGGATACTTCCAAGATCTCGCAGGATCTTTCAGAAAAATTCGCTCGCTGCTTAAACCTGGCGGCTTCAGCATCATATCCGGCCTACACCCGATCAAAACGAGCCGGTCTAAAATAAGCGAGTTTCCCGTCGTAGACGACTATTTCTCAGAGGGCTACTATTTCTCGGAGATCGTAAAAGATCAGCCGAAGATGCCATTACTGCGGAGAACCATCCAGGACATCTGCAATGCCGCTATTGAGAGCGGTCTATCTATCGAGAAGATCCTTGAGCCTACGCCAGCACAGCGCGAGGGGCTGCCGAACGAACTCGAGTATCTTTTTCACACGCCGACCATCATCGCGCTCAAGCTCGCGCGCACCTGACGGTATGACCCAGCTGTGTGGCGCATACCGAAGGCCTACGTCGAATATCATGCACGTCTTGCATAGGCGCGCATGCCATCCCACGTAGGCCCAGGCTCCCGGCAGGCGGCCCGATCCGCCCGGCCCATATGCGTGGCCGCCTAGTTGGTGGTGCGGTGGAACAGCTCGGCCAGCTCCATGCCATTGGCCGCACCCAGCGTGGCGGCACGGCTGCGCATGCGGTCCTCCAGCTCGGCGCTCATACCCACCTGGCTGGCGTGCGCCCGCAGCGCGTCCATCTTAGTGGCGAAGGTCGCCGTAATATCGACCGCGTAGTTATCGCTGGGCGTGCCCATCACCAGGATCTCGCGCACGCGGTGGGGCAGCAGGCCCTCGGCCAGCAGCTCGGGGAAGTCCCACGGGTTCTGCGAGGCCGGGTAGATCGCCGCCAGAGTGGCGGTGCCTGCGGCCAGGTGATCGGGGTGATAGCGCCCGATCATCAGCTGGGGCTGCCACGAGCGCTCGGGCGACTGGCAGACCACCCGCGTGGGGCGGTAGCGCCGCAGCAGAGCCACCAGCTGCTTGCGCAGCTCGATGGTGGGCTGGAGCAGCCCGTCGGGGTAGTCCAAAAATACCACATCGGACACGCCCAGGATATCGGCAGCGGCCCGCTGCTCGGCCTTGCGCGTGGCGGTGATCGTGGCCCGCGCCTCGGGGCCGCACTCAGTCGCGCCATCGCCGCCGCCCGCCGAGGCGTCGGTGCACACCACGTAGTGCACCGTCCAGCCCTCGCGCACCCACGCGGCCACCGCACCGCCGCAGCCAAACTCGGCATCGTCGGGGTGGGCCATCACCACCATCGCCACCCGCTCGCTCTGTTCTTGCTCGCTCATGTCTTCCTCTGAACAATAAGAAAAGGGCCATCACGACCCTTCTGGCGTCCTCGCTTCTCTTTTGACAGTCGTATTATACCGCTGTTTTCGCCGCGATAGTGACCGTGCAGCCCAGCACCGACCTGCCGGGATCGGACTGCCGTATTCGACAGGGAATGAGCGGGTAGGCGACATCAAGAAGCCATCCCTGAAATGGCGAAAAGAAGCGCCAAAGAGACAAGCATAAGCAAAAGGCGCATAGGCATCCGGAGCTTGCCAGAGCGCCGCAGGGCAGGTGCGCCGCACACCTGCCCCGCCCCACGCGCTAGCGCCGCACGCCCACGCGGCACAGCGCCAGCGTCTCGTTCCCAGCGCGCAGCACCACCTCGCCCTTTGTGCGGCGCGCGCCGGGCACCGCGTGGAGCTGGATGCGCACCTGCTTGCCCGCAGGCAGCGAGAGCCGATCCACGCTCGCTGTCATCCAGGGCGGCAGATCAAGCGTGGCCTCCACGTAACGGCTGCCGGTATTCGCCACCGCCAGCGTCTCGGGCGCGGCGCTGGGCGTGCGGGAGAACGCCAGCGCCCTGCTGGAGAAGATCACCTGCGGGCGGGCCATGCCGTAGCCAGCCGGGTCGAGCAGCGCCAGCGCCGCATCCAGCGCAAGGCGCAGCGAGGGCGCGCTGGCCAGCGCATCGCGCACCTGCTGGGCGCGCTTCATGCCACGCCAGCGCTCAATATCCACCGGCAGCGCGCCCGCCATCCACTCCACCGCCGACTCCCAGTGGGCGCGGCACCACGCCACCAGCTCGGCCTCGTCCTCGATCCGCTGGCCGTCTGGCGTCACCAGCGCGGTACCGCCCAGGCCCAATTGGCTCTCCAGCTGGGCGCGGAACAGCGCCGCCGACGGGCGCTGCTCCACCTCTTTCTGAAGCGCCTGGGCCAGCACATCGCCAAACGGGCCAAGCTCGCCCAGCTGCGGGAACTGGAAGGGGTGCTGGCTGGGGTCGTCATCGGTGGCCAGGTGGTAGAGCGTGGCGGCCAGCGAGAAGATGTCGCTGCGCGGCTCGCTGAGGCCCTGGTACTGCTCGGGCGGCGAGTAGCCGGGGGTGCCGAAGCTCTCGGCCTGCTGCGCGCGCTGGGGGTCGTACAGCTTGGCATTGCCGAAGTCGATCAGGAACACATCGTGGCTGCTGCGGTCGAGCACCAGGTTGGATGGCTTGATGTCCTGGTGGATGATGGCCATGGGCCTGCGGCTGTGCAGCTGCTCAAGCGTGCGGGCGATCGCCGCACCCCAGCGCAGCGTGTCGGTCAGCGGGTAGCGGCTGCCCGCGCGGCGCTGGCCGTGCTCGTCATCCTGGCTCAGCGCCTCGTGCAGGTTGGGCCCGTCGATATACTCCATGGCCAGAAAGCGCTGGACGCCGTGGGTGAAGTAGGCGTAGATGCGCGGCAGATTGCGCTGCTGGATGGATGCCAGCAGCCAGCCCTCGGTGCGCAGGCGGTCCTCGGTGTCGGCGGCGTCGTCCTCCAGCGTGTGGACCTTCAGCACCACCAGCCGGTCGAAGGCCAGCCGGTCGGCGGCGAGGTAGATCGCGCCCATCCCGCCGCGCGCCAGCAGCCGCCGGACGATGTACTGGCCGTGGTGCAGCGTCTCGCCGGGGTTCAGATCCACGCCCACCAGCTTTGCGCCGCAGGCGCTGCAGACCCTGGCCCCCGGGCGCTGCTCTGCCGAGCAGCGCGGGCACAGCAGCAGGTCGCCCGAGTCGGGCGGCGGGCCTGCGGGGGCGCTGCCGAACACATAGCCGCAGCCGGGGCAGTAGGCCTCGCCAGCGGCGGCGGGAAGGTAGCAGATCGGGCACGTATGCGTCATGGTCATTCTTCCACACCCTGCTTCATCACTACCAGCGCGGTGGCCAGCCCGCCTTCCAGCGGCGCGAGCGCCACCGTGTAGCCCCGCGACTCAAACTCGTATGCCAGCGGCCCCAGCCCCACGCTCTCGCGCATGTAGCGGTGCAGCGCCAGGTAGAGCGCCGGGCACTTCAGAAAGAGCCGCGCCACCAGCGGCACCGTAGACCGCATATACCATAGATACGCCCAGCCGCGCGCATGCCGGGCCGCAGATCCAGCCGGGCCAGCAGCGCGCCCCGCCAGCGCGCCAGCATACCCAGCCCCGCCAGGTACTCCATCCGATCAGCAATCTCCGGGGCCATGTCGAACAGCGCACGACGACCCTCAGGCAGATAGGAATCCAGTATATCGGGCGCAGAGCGGTCATAGGGTATCTCGACCACGCCCACGTTGCGGATGGCGCTGGCCGAGATGCGCTGTGTGGCCCAGAGCATGTAGAACATCGTGGGGCTAAACGTGCTCTGCAAAAAAGAGAGGAGTTCAAAAAAACTGATCGGGGAGCTGAGAACGCTGAAGATTGGCATGATCAGCGGGATGAAGAACATCGCCGCCTGATACAGGCGCGGCGAGCGCATCGGGTAGAAGATATGGAAGGTGAGCAGCGCGGCGACAAGCCCCAGTACCACGCCGCCGATCACGCCGCCGATGGTGAAGAGCACCAGATAGCCAAAATCCAAAAAACTAAGCCTGTCGGCAAAAAGCAGCGCAACACTATAGGAGAAAACGCCGCCGACCGCACCATACGCCACGCTCTGTCGAAGGATCTGCCAGAACACCTGCTGGGGAGTCACCTTCGGGAAGGGCAGGGCGAGCGTCGCGGGATCGGCTATCGCGGTTGGGGCGGCGGCGGTCTGCTGGCGAACCGTCATGGCGTTGGCCCTTCCTCTTGCTTCATGGCCACCAGCGCGGTGGCCAGCCCGCCATCCAGCGGCGCGAGCGCCACGGCGTAGCCCCGCGACTCAAACTCGTATGCCAGCGGCCCCAGCCCCACGCTCTCGCGCGCGTAGCGGTGCAACGCCAGGTAGAGCGCCGGGCACTTCAGAAAGAGCCGCGCCACCAGCGGTATCGTAGACCGCATATACCATAGATACGCCCAGCGCAGCCCTAGGTTGCGTGGCAGCGTCAGATCCACCAGCCCAACGACGCCGTTGGGCGCGAGCAGCCGGTCCACCTCGTCCGCCAGCCGCATTTGCTCGGCCTGCCGCAGCCCCAGCGTCCCAAAGGCGCAGGTCACCACATCCGCGCAGCCGCTCGGCAGCCCATTTGCCAGCGCATCGGCCTCCACCACATCCACGCCCACCACCCGCCGTAGCCGCGCCGCCACCCCAGGAGCAGACTCCACCACCGTCACCTTGCCCGCGCCCACCCGCCGCACCAGCGCGCGGCTCAGCGCCCCCGTGCCCGCCATCAGGTCCACCGCGCGCATGCCGGGCCGCAGATCCAGCCGGGCCAGCAGCGCGCCCCGCCAGCGCGCCAGCATACCCAGCCCCGCCAGGTACTCCATCCGATCAGCAATCTCCGGGGCCATGTCGAACAGCGCGCGGCGACCCTCGGGCAGGTAGGGGTCGAGCACATAGGGCACGGGGCGATAGTAGGGTAGCTCCACTACCCCCACCGTGCGGATGGCGCTGGTGGTAATGCGCTGCGTGGCCCAGAACAGATAGAGCGTCGATAGGCTGAACACGCTCTGAACGAGAAACTCGAACGTATCCATCCCGATCAAAAATAACCTATTCATGCTCTGTTGAATCGCTACTATGGATACGGCCAGCGGCAAAAGCCACATGAGTGCTTGGTAGAGCCGATATGAGCGCATCGGGTAGAGTAAGATGGAGGTAAGCAGCGCGCCAATCAGCCCGAGGGCCACCCCGGAGATCCCACCAAAAAGAGCGGTAATGATCAGCGAGAGAATGATCGAAAAACCACTGCCCAGAGAGGAGAAACCATCAGAAAGGATGAGGCGTATCCACAGTACGATCAGGAAAAAAAGACTGCCCGTAACGCCATAGAGCAGGCTCTGCACGAGGATGTGCCAGAACACCTGCTGGCGCGTCGCCCGTGGGGCAGGCAACACCAGCGAGGCAGGGTCGGGTGCCGTTGTTGCATCTGCCGCTGTCTGCTGCTGAATCGTTCTCATAACGCTTTCGCTCCATCCCCCGGTTTCATCGCCACCAGCGCAGTGGCCAGCCCGCCATCCAGCGGCGCAAGCGCCACGGCGTAGCCACGGGTCTCGAAGCGCCGCGACAGCGCCTCAAAGCCCGCGAATTCGCGCAGGTAGCCGGGCAGCAGCCGGTAGAGCAGCGGCAGCTGCTGGGTGAGCTGGCCCACCAGCACCACCGCCGTGCGCAGGTACAGCAGGTAGGCCCAGCGCAGCGGCGCAAGGCGCGGCAGCGACAGATCCAGCACGCCCACCAGGCCGTTGGGCGCGAGGATACGGTCAATCTCTTCCACCAGCTGATCTTGCTCGCCCGCATCCAGCGCCACCACGCCAAAGGCGCAGGTCACCACGTCCACGCTCGCACGAGGCAGCGAGGTCGCCAGGCAGCTCTCGCACAGCAGCCGCACCGGCCCGCCCTCGGGCGCACGCTGCAGCATGCCCTCCACATAGTCGACCATTGTCAGGTGGCCCGCCGCGCCCACCCGCCGCAGAATGCAGCCCTGCAGCTGCCCTGCGCCGCTCATCAGGTCGGCCACGCGCATGCCGGGCCGCAGGTCCAGCCGCGCCAGCAGCGCCTCGCGCCAGCGCGCCAGCAGCCCCAGGCCCGCCAGCCGCTCCACAGCCGGGTAGGAGCCCGGCATCAGCTCGTACATATAGCGCTGAAAGAAGTTACCGCTCTGCTGAAGGAGCAGCTGGTTGGGCACAGAAACAAGGTTGGTCACACCGACCTTGTTTATGCCAACATGGGCAAGAACATTGACAAACAGGAAAATTGGAAACGCTGGTATTGGCAGAAGCCCAAGGACCGGATTCATTCCGATAGGTAGTATCAGAAAAGCGCACATTCCCAGCAGCGCTATGTTGAGGGCGGTAAAAAATGGCCAGGCGGCTCGCATCGGGTAGAAGACAGCCCCCACCAGCCCCACGAACAACCCTACCGCCAGACCCACGCCGGATCCGACCAGCGCTAGGAAAAAGAGGAGCCCTATGGCGGTGCCTATCTCTCGCGCTAAAAGCGCCAGGCCGCCAAACAGCGCCGCCAACACCATCGCGCTCAGGAAGCCATACTTTATCCCCTTGCCAATCATCAAGGCAAAAAGCTCCCCCCGCCCTACCTGCGGCACTGCGGCTAGGGAAGGAAAAAACAGCGCCAGCTCCGGCGGCGGGCCGGACGGCGGGGCGGGGTGCTTTTTGACGACGGTGGCGGGCATGGCGGTGCTCCTCGGCGCTAGTCCTCGTCCCCGGCATCCTCCCAGGTCTCATCGGGCTGCTCGGCGTCTCCGGCCTCCTCGGCATCGTCCTCGGGGGCGGGCGGGCGCTCATCGGTCCCGGCGATCACCACCACATACTCGCCCTTGGGCTTCTCACCCACCCGCGCGATCAGCTCGGAGAGCCTGCCGCGCTCGACCAGCTCGAACTTCTTGGTCAGGTCGTTGGCCAGCGCCGCCTCGCGGTTGCCCAGCACCTCCAGCGCATCGGCCAGGAAGGCGCGGATGCGGTGGACGCTCTCGTAGAACACCAGGGTGTGGGGCGCATACTGGTCGACGGCGATAAAGCGACGGCGCGGCCCGGGCTTGCGCGGCGGGAAGCCGCGAAACGTGAAGCTGTGCGAGGGCAGACCCGAGAGCACCAGCGCCATCACCACCGCCGACGCGCCGGGCAGCATGGTGAACTCCAGGCCCTCCTCGATGGCCCGCCGCACGATGGTGAAGCCCGGGTCGGAGATGCCCGGCGTGCCCGCGTCGGAGACGATCGCCACCGACTGCCCGGCCCTGAGCATGCCGATGATCCGCTCGCCCACGTGGCGCTCGTTGTGCTCGTGGAAGGAGATCTGGGGCTTCTTGATATCGAAGTGGCGCAGCAGCACGCTGGTGGTGCGCGTGTCCTCGCTGGCGATCACATCGACGCTCTTCAGCGTCTCGATCGCGCGCAGGGTCATATCGCCAAGGTTGCCAATGGGGGTTGCGACAAGGTAGAGCATGGGATCTTTCTGCACGAAAGGCCGCAGTGCGCGGCGTTGACGAATGCAGCGGCTATTATAGCAAACATGTGCCCCGCTGAGCGAATGCCCATCGAATGAGCCAGGGCGTCGGCGTGCTCATTCGGCAGAACATATTTACCACCAGACTCCAAGACTCCAAGGAACAAACGGAAACATATACCACGAAGGCGCGAAGGGAAACAAGCAATCGATCTCGTAGGGGGCATATGGCGCTGGTTGCCAGGGCCTCTGCGTTCTCGGTCGGCAGCACGTGCTTATCACCAAGAGCCAAGACCCAAGGGACAAAAAGAACCCACGTGCCCTTGGTGACTTTTCCCTACCCTTCTGCTATTATTCTCGCTATTTCGTCATTCTTTTATTCATATAATTTCATATATCATCATATAAACAATAACAGCAAAATAACACGCATATTCCCCCCAATCACCATCATATATTCTAACTTCTCACATCCTAGCTTCAAAAACCTTGGGGCTGGGGGTCTTGGTGGGAAAGCATCATCTTCGCAGTTGCGCCGTAGCAGCAGGCGGCGGTACAATAGCAGGGTATGAGAACGCCCGCGACGGCCCCGCCGTCTACCGCAGCGCCACAGCGGCGCGGCACCGACATCATGGAACCACAGCAGCCTAGGTGCGCACCCGCACGCCCAGCAGCGCTCACATCCCCCTCGGGCTGACCCGATCAGCCACCCCGCCGCCGATGACACGATGGTGCGACCGACGCGCCACGGCATCTTCATTTATAGAAAGGGTCTTCACTATGATTCACACCCCCGAGCACATTCGCGCCGCGATCGCCGAAGGACGCCCGGTGGTTGCCCTTGAGAGCACCGTCATCTCACACGGGCTTCCCTACCCCCACAACCTTGAGCTAGCCCGCGACATGGAGGCCGAGATCCGCGCCGCAGGGGCCATCCCGGCCACCATCGGCGTGGTGAAGGGCGTGCCGACCGTGGGCATGAGCGACGAGGAGGTCATCCACTTCGCCCAGGAGAAGGACATCCTCAAGCTCTCGCGCCGCGATATCGGGCACTGCGTGGCCCACGGGCGCAGCGGAGCCACCACCGTGGCCGCCACCATGGCGCTGGCTGCGCTGGCCGGGGTAAAGGTGTTCGCCACCGGCGGCATCGGCGGCGTGCACCGTGGCGCGCGCGACACCTGGGATGTGTCGGCGGACATGACCGAGCTGAGCCGCACCCAGGTGCTGGTGGTCTGCGCGGGCGCAAAGTCGATCCTCGACCTGCCCGCCACGCTGGAGTACCTGGAGACGGCGGGCGTGCCGGTGCTGGGCTACGGCACATCCGAGCTGCCCGCCTTCTACAGCGCCGAGAGCGGCCTGGCCGTGCCCGCGCGCGCCGACACCCCCGATGAGGCCGCCGCGATCTGGAAGGCCCACGAGGCCCTGGGTGGCGGCAGCGGCCTGCTGGTCACCGTGCCCCCGCCCGCCGAGGTGGCCCTGCCCCACAGCGCCATCGACGGCGCGATCGAGCGGGCGCTGGCCAAGGCCGAGGCGGCGGGCGTGCGCGGCCAGGCGGTCACGCCGTTCCTGCTGGCCTCGGTGGCCGAGGAGACCGAGGGCGAGAGCATGCGCACCAACATCGCGCTGCTGCGCCAGAACGCCTGCATCGCCGCAGCTATCGCCGCCAGCATCGCATCGTAGCGCCACGGGCTGCGAGCGCAGCACGGCCCGCCACACTGGTGTGTGGCGGGCCGTGGTGGTTTATGGCAGAAGGCGCGCTACGCCCCGATGGCATCCAGCTCGGCCACATCCTCGGGGGCGAGCACGAGCGCGGCGGCGGCCACGTTCTCGCGCAGGTGCGCCACCGACGAGGTGCCCGCGATCAGCAGGATGTTGGGCGAGCGCTGCAGCAGCCAGGCCTGCGCCACCGCCATGGGCGTGGCCCCCAGGCGCGCCGCCACCGCGCTCAGCGCCTCCGACTGCAGCGGCGAGAAGCCGCCCAGCGGGAAGTACGGCACGTAGGCAATACCCTGCTGGTTCAGCTGGTCGATCAGCGCGTCGTCGGTGCGGTTGGCCAGGTTGTAGAGGTTCTGCACGCACACCACCGGCGCGATCGCTAGGCACTCGGCCACCTGCTCGGCGTTCACCGTGCTCAGCCCCAGGTGGCGGATGAGGCCCTGCTTCTGCAGGTCGACCAGCACGCCAAACTCCTCGGCGATCGACCCCGGCTCGGGCCCAAGCAGGCCGCCCACGCGCAGGTTGACCACATCCAGCGCCTCCAGGCCCAGGTTGCGCAGGTTGTCGTGCACGGCCTCGCGCAGCTCGCGCGGGCTGCGGGCGGGCGGCCAGCCGCCCTGCTCGTCGCGGCGCGAGCCGACCTTGGTGATGATGTGCAGGCCCTCGGGGTAGGGGTGCAGCGCCTCCTTGATGATCTGGTTGGTGATGTACGGGCCATAGATATCGCTGGTGTCGATATGATTGATGCCGAGGGCCAGAGCCTCGCGCAGTACCGCCACGGCGGCGGCACGGTCGGCGGGCGGGCCGAACGCGCCGGGGCCAGCCAGCTGCATCGCGCCGTAGCCGATGCGGTTGACCGTCAGGCCCGGGGCCATGGTGAAGGTGCCAGCGGCGGCGGCGGGCAGGTCGCGATATGTCTGTGTCATGTCGTCTCTCTCCTCATTGGTCTGCGCGCATCTCACCTAAGTGCGCTCAGGAAGAGTATAATGATCTGACCGACAAACAAACAGAGCCTCTCTATGGTACGAGTCCAGATGGTATGATAGTAGAGCAATGGATAGATCACCATGAGCGATGAACAGCGACGGCACGAGCTGGCCGATTTTCTGCGCACGCGGCGCATGCGCATCTCGCCCGAGCAGGCGGGCCTCTTCAGCGGCGGGCGGCGGCGCACCCCTGGCCTGCGCCGCGAGGAGGTGGCCCACCTGGCCCATGTGGGCATCTCGTGGTACATCATGCTGGAGCAGGGCCAGGACATCCGGCCCTCGCGCGCGGTGCTGCAGAGCATCGCCGACGCGCTGCAGCTCAGCCCGGTCGAGCGCCAGCACATGTTCGTGCTGGCCGACCAGGGGCCGCTGCCCGCCGACCTGCCCGACGATGAGGGGCAGATCAGCCCGGCGCTCCAGCGTATGCTCGATGCCCTTGAGCCGCTGCCCGCCTACGTGGTGGGCTACCGCTGGAACTATCTGGCCTGGAACACCGCCGCCGCCGAGATACTGAACCTGGAGAGCGCACCTGGACCCTATAGGACCAACGCGCTCTGGAGCATGTTCACCGATACCGAGATCCGCCAGCTGCACCCCGACACCTGGGAGCAGGTGGCCCAGAAGATGCTGGCCGAGTTCCGCGCCGACAGTGCGCCCCACATGCACGACCCGTGGCTGCAGCGCCTAATCGCCGACCTGCAGGACGCCAGCCCCGAGTTCCGCACCTGGTGGCACCGCCACGACATCCGCGCCAAGGCCGACTCGGTCAAGCGCATCATCCACCCGCTGATGGGCTCGCTGGCGTTCGAGCACACCATCCTGCAGGCGGTCGCCGCGCCCGGCCTGAAGGTGATGGTGTGCGCACCGCTGCCCGGCACCGACACGATGGAGAAGATCCAAGAGCTGCTAGAGATAGCCCAAGCGCAGGGCATATAGCGCCCGCCACACCCCAGCGCCGCACGCACACGGCCCGCCACACTGGTGTGTGGTGGGCCGTGCGCGTTGTGGGGCAAAAGCGGGCTACGCCCCGATGGTGTCCAGCTCGGCCACATCCTCGGGGGCGAGCACGAGCGCGGCGGCGGCCACGTTCTCGCGCAGGTGCGCCACCGACGAGGTGCCCGCGATCAGCAGGATGTTGGGCGAGCGCTGCAGCAGCCAGGCCTGCGCCACCGCCATGGGCGTGGCCCCCAGGCGCGCCGCCACCGCGCTCAGCGCCTCCGACTGCAGCGGCGAGAAGCCGCCCAGCGGGAAGTACGGCACGTAGGCGATGC
Organism: Chloroflexia bacterium SDU3-3; assembly: GCA_009268125.1. Lineage (NCBI taxonomy): Bacteria > Bacillati > Chloroflexota > Chloroflexia > Chloroflexia bacterium SDU3-3. The sequence continues at coordinate 33,041 of WBOU01000013.1, forward strand.
CCTGCTGGTTCAGCTGGTCGATCAGCGCGTCGTCGGTGCGGTTGGCCAGATTGTAGAGGTTCTGCACGCACACCACCGGCGCGATCGCTAGGCACTCGGCCACCTGCTCGGCGTTCACCGTGCTCAGCCCCAGGTGGCGGATGAGGCCCTGCTTCTGCAGGTCGGCCAGCACGCCAAACTCCTCGGCGATCGACCCCGGCTCGGGCGCACCCAGGCCACCCATGCGCAGGTTGACCACCTCCATCTGCTCTAGGCCCAGGTTGCGCAGGTTGTCGTGCACGGCCTCGCGCAGCTCGCGCGGGCTGCGGGCGTGCGGCCAGCCGCCCTGCTCGTCGCGGCGTGCGCCGACCTTGGTGACGATGTGCAGGCCCTCGGGGTAGGGGTACAGCGCCTCCTTGATGATCTGGTTGGTGACGTGCGGGCCGTAGAAGTCGCTGGTGTCGATATGGTCGATGCCCAGCGCCAGGGCCTCGCGCAGCACGGCCACGGCGGCGGCACGGTCGGCGGGTGGGCCGAACACGCCAGGCCCGGCCAGCTGCATCGCGCCGTAGCCGATGCGGTTAACCGTCAGGCCCGGGGCCATGGTGAAGGTGCCAGCGGCGGCGGCGGGCAGGTCGCGATATGTCTGCGTCATGTCGTCTCTCTCCTCGTTGGTCGGCGCGCACCTCAGCTAGATGCGACAAGAGAGAGTATAATGGTCTGGCAATCATACGACCAGAGCTGCGCTATCCTATGATTCGCACTCATAGGATACGGTGGGGAGATCACCATGAGCGATGAACAGCGGCGGCACGAGCTGGCCGAATTCCTGCGCACGCGGCGCACGCGCATCTCGCCCGAGCAGGTGGGGCTGTTCGGCGGCGGGCGGCGGCGCACCCCCGGCCTGCGCCGCGAGGAGGTGGCCCACCTGGCCCACGTGGGGGTCTCGTGGTACACCCTGCTGGAGCAGGGCCGCGACATCCGGCCCTCGCGCGCGGTGCTGCAGAGCATCGCCGACGCGCTGCAGCTCAGCCCGGTCGAGCGCCAGCACATGTTCGTGCTGGCCGACCAGGGGCCGCTGCCCGCCGACCTGCCCGAGGAGGACGAGGAGATCAGCCCGGCGCTCCAGCGCATGCTGGATGCGCTGGACCCGCTGCCCGCCTACGTGATGAACGCCCGCTGGAACTACCTGGCCGGCAACCGAGCCGCCGTCGAGGTGCTGCGCATCCAGCGCTCGACCACGCCCTACGGCAACAACGCGATCTGGCGGATCTTCACCGACCCCGAGTCCCGCGCCATCCACCCCCATACCTGGGAACAGGTGGCCCAGAAGGTGCTGGCCGAGTTCCGCGCCGACAGCACGCCCTACATGCACGAGCCGTGGCTGCAGCGCCTGATCGCCGACCTGCAGGACGCCAGCCCCGAGTTCCGCGCCTGGTGGCCCCAGCACGACATCCGCGCCAAATCGGACTCGATCAAGCACATCATCCACCCGCTGGCGGGCGAGCTAAAGTTCGAGCACACCATCCTGCAGGCGGTCGCCGCGCCCGGCCTGAAGCTGATGGTCTACACGCCCCTGCCCGGCACCGACACGCTTGAGCGGCTGCAGCAGCTGCTGGGCGTGGGCGAGCCGCTGGGGGTGTAGGGCGTATGCTGACACACCGCAGCGCCATCACCTTACATCTGCGCATGTAAGCCTAACCAAAAACCCGAGCCAGCTGCCCCTTAACCACAGCAGCAGCCTCGGCGCTATACGCGCTGCCATAGGCCAAAGCCCACCGCTCCTGAAACTCGGCCAGCAGCACATCCGATGCCCCAGGTGGGGCCAGAGGAGCAGCGCGCAGCAGCCCATGCGCCTGGAAGTAGCGGATATGCGCCTCCACCGGCTCGGGAAAACCGCCTAGAAAATAGCCGCCCACCACCAGCAGCGGCACATCCTGCACGATCAGGATGGGAAAGCGGGGAATAGCCTGCGGGTTCGCAGGCGGCGGGATGCTCGGCTGGCCGAGCAGGACTGGCGGGAAGGCTTGCCCTTCCGGAAGATCAAAGAGCGTGCGCAGCAGCCAGAACAAGCCATAGCCTTGCGGGCGCGCCGCACCAATCTGAGCAAGCGCCTGCTCCTTCCCGAGCGGAAGCAGCTCGTTGACCGCCGCAATCACATCGACGGGGTTATAGTCCTCAAACTCCATGACCGCCACATGTGCTAGCATACCAGCCTCCTAACACTTACGACCCGATGGCGTAAACCGGCGTATGCCCAATCACGCTACCGTTTACCGCCAGCTGAACATGGTAGCAGCCTGCGTGGGGCAGCAGCAGCGGCGGTAGCTCCACCCCGAAGGATACCACCGCATCTGGGCTATCGCAGCGGATACCCAGCGGCTGTGTGGAAACAAGCGTATCGCCTGTCGTAACATCCACCAGCGAGATCCCAATGTCGGTGCTGCCCGCCAACCCCGACATCGAGACAAATAAACCGATCGTTCGAGGGAAGGTAGCGGGAAAGGCCGCCACATTCAGCTGGTGAAACGTACCCGAGATCACATACTTGCCGCTCTCGCGATCTTGGTAGATGTGGTCGGCCAGCAGAAGCGCATGAAGCTGGACTGCTGGAAAGCTCGCCCCTGTCATCGTCTAGCCCCTCCCCGCCCTAGCCAGCCAACGCAGCCCATGCCGACAGCGACAGCATAGCCAGAGCGCGATGCATTGCCGTACCTGCCCCTCCACCTCTGCCGCCACGACGAAGCCGGGCGAAAGCGCGCAGCCACATACGGAAGCAGCGAAAAACGCGCAGTGCTAGCATAAAGGGCGACTCTACTACCTGGCCGATCCAGTATGGGTTGGCGTGGCACCCGTTGAATCCCAGGTGCCTTGGGCATAGCGGTGGAGCCGCGCAACACCCAGGCCAGCCGGCTCGGTTGTACTGGAGAGCAGGATACCTGCATCTGGAGCATTGCCTGCGGCAAAGCCCTGCGTCGCAGGGTCGGTGGTGGTGAAGAAGACCTTACCAGTCATCGACCAATGGCCGGTAGTGTTTGGCCCATGGCCTGGCCGGATCCAATAGTCATTATTTGGGCCAACGTTTGGTGTTATCGTACTAGCCCCATCGACCGCCCAGGCCTCCCAGTAGTGTGGGGTTGGCACGGGGCCAGCGAGATCGGCCCCAGTATCATCCTGGGCGCGGTAGGTGTTCTCTATCTCTTGCACGATCCAGCCATTTGCGCCGGTAGTGCTAAAGCCAACACGCCAGTCGAAGTGGCCATGGTCGTTCCAGGTTGGGCCAGCGTTGGTCGTCGAAGAGATCGAGACCCCGGTTAGAGCACCGACCGTAGACCCCACGATATTGCCGAGTGTCGTGCCGACGGGCCGTGCGATATCACCCACGGCCTCGCCAAAAGTCTTTCCGCCGATAAAGGTATCGGCGCTATCTTGCTCGATGCCGGGCGCGAGGCCGCCCACAGGGGCGGGGGCTGGGGATGACGAGGCTATCGGGGGGGCATGCAAGGGCAGCTGCCCAAAGCTGTGATGCAGCTGTGGTGGGCTGCTTGGGGCAGTGTTAGCGCTAGCATCCTCATGATGCTGGATGGGAGTGCTCTCCTCCTGCTTGCGCGATAGTGATCGCATGCCTAATCCCCTTTCATGCGGTTCGACTCCATCAACGAATATTCAGGCCCCGCGAGTGCGCAGCACCTAGGGCGAGGGATACCTACATGTCAACAAAAACGCCACATCTTGGTGTTTTCGAGTAGCAAGCATTTGGGTGGCCTTAGCTCAGCGGCAGGTGTTTCCCACAGTGCCCAAGCACAATCACCCGATCTTTTGCATGCCAGGCAAAATGTGCTCGCCACGTTTGCGCGACGCTATCTTTTACCCCTAATTTGAGATGGGAAAGCATCACTATGGGCTGAGATTGGTAGGTGAAGGTTCGGTACTGCACAAGACGTGACGTATTGCGCACCGTATCAGATTCTTTTGCTGCATAGCTCGACCCAAAAATCGCACGAGCTACATTGTCCCCCTGACCACTGTTGAGCGCTTCCCAATAATCAGTTGCGAGCTTCCAGAGCAACTGTAATACCTCTTCCGCCTGCCCAAACTGCACCGCGTCCCGGGCCGATTTGCACGCACTATCGAGCACCACTACGCGATCTGGGAATAGATTGCTGATGATATCTAACACATCGGTCAGCAAAAGATCTCTATTCCAGGCCTTACTCAGCGCAGCTCTGAGGGGTGCAAGTGCCTCTTTTGTATCCAGACGCCGATTCCGGCTCAGTTGCGCTTGCTCAAGTCGTGTCTGAAGATGTCGTTTCGCTTCTCGTTCTACGAAAAGGGCTGTATCAAGATCTTCTTTTTGCTCTGTAAGTATCCCTATTTGGTCGTTCAGATCTTGTATTGCTCTCTTCGCGTTTCTCTCGATCTCTTCGATATATGTGAGAAGAAAATCGCTTTCAAGCGTATTTTTCCCATATTCTTCAAGCTGACGCCTGAGAGCAATTTCCCGCACATGCTCTGGAGTGATATGCTTGCGCATGTGCGGAAGATTCGTCCCATGCGTGAGAGTCTGCAATATGCGTCGCTCCGGCTTTTCACCAGCATTTTTTATTTCCGCAATATCCTCGGCAGAGAACCAACGGGTATTTGCAGGAACGTAATCTGCTACATTGCGATGGTAGGGCCAGACAATCTTTACCGCACCATCCCAGGTATTGTAGAACTGACCAAGGAGGCGGCTCGAATCATGATGATCAACACCCCGAGGAAGGACATATACATCGGCCAATGTGGCAACTTGGAGGAGCAAAAACTCATCATCCACCAGATAGTTACCATCTTTTGCCGCACTCACAATAAGGATTGGGTGGCGGCGATCCCGTGATTCAATCCGACGCCGCAAATCGGGAAACGTTTCTTGGCCTATCCTATGTACAAACAGGCCTGGCGTTGTTGGGATCGGTATAGAATTGTTCAGCATCTCATTCACAAACCATGGTCGGCTCGCCTCAATCGCCGCCGGCACTCGCGAACTGATCTCGCTGGTGGAGAGCAGTACCGAAACACGGATCAGCCCTTCCTCCACAAGCATACCAACCTCTGTTGACCATTGGCGACCTACAACCTTATCATCAGGATGGGTGTAGCGCATGGCCCAGCTTCCAATATCTTCCTGCCTCATATTTCCGTTACAGACGAGTTCTACCATATGCCGCCCATGGTAACGCGTCTCCGTTCGCAAGAGATCCTCAAGCTCAACACCGACATGGATCTTCTTCCGGAACCAATAGGCAATGCTCTCAACTAATGACGGGATGGTTGTAGAGGACTCAAAGGTGATCGTAGTTGAATAGATAATCATCGCGCCTCCCTGGTGTACATGTTGCGCTAAAATTCTTTACATCAGAGTATAGAAAAAGCGGCCCGCGTGTACGGGCACAGAATTAGTGCGTGTCTGTCTCAGAACGATATCAAGACCTTCTCACGGCTTGAGATCCACGATCGCCTGCCCCTAGGCCAGCATCGCGGTCATCGCTGTGGCCAAGTCCTGCTGCACCACGGTCTCAGCCTGCTGGCCCAAAAACGCCAGCTAGGCATTGATATTGAGGTGCTGCTGGGGCTCAACTGCGCACGCTGGCATATTGATCGTCTTCCGGCGAATCTCCTGGAGACTGCCGATCTGCGTGGCCAAACCTGCACGCGGCGTTGCGCGACGCGCATCGGGCGGGGCGGGCGGGTGTGGTAGAATCGCGCTTCCGCTGGGTGGGGCAGGCGGGCACAACGTGGTGGCCGCGAAGCCGTTTCGCGCCAGTGGGCAGCCCCCGAGGGAACGCCAAACATCCGGTATGGACTTCTTCATCAAATGCATTGAGATCGTGGGCACGCTGGCCTTCGCCTGGTCGGGCATCATCGAGGCCCGCAAGAAGCAGATGGACCTGGTGGGACTCTACTCGGTGGCCATGATCACCGCCATCGGCGGCGGCACCGTGCGCGACATCCTGATCGACCAGTACCCGCTGTTCTGGATCGCCCAGCCCGAGTACCCCATGATGATCTTCATCCTGTGCCTGGTGGCCGCGCTGTTCCGCCAGCGCAGCTTCTCGCGGCCCTGGGCGCAGCGCGGCGTGCTCATCCTCGATGCGCTGGGCGTGGGGCTGTTCACCGCCACCGGCTGCTACCGCGCCTACCAGGCGGGCACGGGGGTGTTCGTGGCCATCCTGATGGGCGTGGTCACGTGCGTGTTCGGCGGGGTGGTGCGCGACATCATCTGCAACGAGGTGCCGGTGGTGTTCCAGCGCTCCGAGCTGTACGCCACCTGCTCGTTCATCGGCGGGGCGCTGTACATGGGCGTCATCCTGCTGGGCGGCGACCCCATGGCGGCCACGCTGGGTTGCATCCTCACGGTCACGGCGCTGCGGATCGCGGCCATGCGCTACCGCCTGACGCTGCCGATCTAGCCGAGCAATGGCTTTCTCATGACTATTCTGCAACATGGAACTCGTAGCCCCCGTTGGGCCAATTGTGAGCAATGCTTGCTGTGCTAGCCGGTCGGCCCGACCTCAGTGCCATATCCCCCATGGTGGTTCCGCCTAGTTGGTTGGTGGATGCCCTGCGTGGGCGGTACCTAGGGGGGCCTGCCCTCAACAGGTGTCACTTTTCCCGTCGGCGCTGGGCGTTTTTTCATTCGGCGATGGCATTGGTCGATGTTTGGTGGGTGGATGCCCTGCGCGGGCAGCGCCTAGGGGCCTGCCCCTAGGAACCCCGCGAGGGGGTGTCACCCCCTTCGAAACCCCCAATTTTGGGCGTTCCGATGCCGTTTCCTGGCGGCGGGCATTCGTGCATATAGCCATCAAGACTCTCGCGGCGCCTTCGCCGCATGGGCCAGGTGGGCTGGCATGCCACGATCATGGTTTGGTACATGGTTCATGGTCGGCAGGGCTTGGCACGCATAATAATGCGTTTCGCCGCTTCCAAATGAGCCACCTAGAAAAGTGACATCATGTGCGGGGGCCTGCCCCTAGGAACCCCGTGCGGGGGTATCGATCTCACATAGGATCGCATTTTGCGGGTTTCCCACAACCTTTTGGAAACTATGCGCGATCGGTTGTGGATGATGCTGCATTGCGATCATCGCCCCCAACCCGATGCCCGCAATGATCCGCAGTGGGTGTAGGGGCGGGCGCCGGATGCATCACCGTCATCGCAACCCTCTTCGATGTGCGCAATGGATGCGGTGCGGGCGGGCACGAGGCCCGTCCCTACCTCACGGATCGCATCACACAGGCCCAGCGGCAGCAGGGGACAGGTAAGATCCTGTGTCCCGCTTGCCCATTCTGCCCTGCCCCCCTTTGTGTCTTCGTGCCTTTGTGGTAAATCGGTTCGTTTATCTGGAAAGCATAGCCCCGTGCCAACCCGCCCGCAGCCCGATGCCACGCGGCCCAGCGCCGCTATACTTGAGACATCCGCCCGAATGTTTGGAGAAAGCCTATGCGCGCGTTCTTCCGCGCCGACGAGCAGCACGCGTACCCGTCCGCCAGCTTCGCCAGCGCCGCCGAGGGCTTCCGCGATCTGGGCTGGGAGTGCCTGCGCTACCAGGATGTGCGCAACATCCTGCCCCAGCTTGAGCGCGAGGATGTGGTCGTCGACTTCATCGACGAGACCTGCGCGGCGCTGCGCCACCTGGGCATCGCCCCGCCGAGCCTGCCCACCTACCCCGACGCACTGCGGCATCTGCTGGGCCGCAAGATCTGGGCATCCAGCATCAACGCGGTGGCCGCGCAGCCCGACATGTGGCCGGTGTTCGTGAAGCCGCGCGACGATGCCAAGACCTTCACGGGCGTGCTGGTGCGCGGCCCGCGCGACCTGGTGGGCTGCGGCAGCCAGGGGGCAGACACGCCGGTGTGGTGCTCGGAGCCGGTGCGCATGCTGGCCGAGTGGCGCTGCTTTGTGCGCTACGGGCAGGTGCTGGATGTGCGGCCCTACCGTGGCGACTGGCGGCTGCACTTCGACCCCGCCGTGATCGAGCAGGCCGTGGCGGCGTGGCATGGCCAGCCCAGGGGCGGCGCGCTCGACTTCGCGCTCGACGAGCGCGGGCGCACCCTGCTGATCGAGGCCAACGACGGCTTCGCGCTCGGCTCCTACGGGCTGCGGCCCCGCGACTACGCGCGGCTGCTGGCGGCGCGCTGGGCCGAGCTGACGGGCACGCCCGACAGCTGCGATTTCTAGCGTGGGTGTGCGGTATACTATGCGCGGATTATCGTGTGAATGAGAGTACCTTTTTCGTATGAGCATTGTGTTTCTCGATCTTGAGTGGGGCCAGATCTACGGCACCGCCGGGCGCGAGTTCTTCCCCACCGAGATCGGCATGGTGATCGCCCACGGCGAGGCGGGCGCGCCGACCTTCGTCAGCCGCAAGATCGCCCTCGACATCGACCTGGTCATCCGCAGAAACCGCGTGGACGGCGCGGGCAAGACCATCGGCTACAGCGAGAGCGTGGTGAACCTGGCTAGAGATGAGCATCAGAAGCCCTTCGACAGCCGGTTCCGCCTGGGCAAGCAGGACAGGCAGCGCATCCACACGCTCTATCGCGCCGCGCTAGACGAGCTGCGTGGCGCGGTCAATGCGGTTGTGGCGGCTGAACGGGTGCAGCACACCATTCTGTTTGGCGGCAGGAACGATATCAAGCTGCTGAACCAGGCCCGTGTCGACACCATCCGGCTGAACATCAGCGATCTCCAGCGCATCCTCCAGCGCGAGGTGGGCTACGTGTTCTCGCTCGACAAGATCTCGGGCGTGCTGGGCTTCCGCAGCAACGGGGCGCAGTTTGGCACGGCCAACTTCCGCTACGCGGTGCCGCGCGAGCACCGCCACATCATCAAGCCGCACCGCGCGCTGGGCGACGCCTGCCGGATCTTCGCGATCTTCCAGGAGTACCGCCGCGCCCACCCCTATGTGATCGAGCAGTGCCAGCGCTACCTGGCGCAGCAGGCCAGCGCGGCGGAGGCCAAGGCATGAGCAAGGCGCTCTGCATCCGCCCCGCGCTGCTGCCCGATCTGGCCGCGCTGTGCCGCGTGCGCTACGCCGAGATGCCTGGGATCCACGCCGACCGCATCCTGGCCAGCGATGGTGTGGCCTCAGCCTACCTGGTGGCCGCGCGCGGGCAGGATATCGTCGGCTTCGGCGTGCTGCAGATCGAGCGGCCCGAGCGCTGGGACGACCCGCACGGCCAGTTTCCCATGGTCATCGACCTGTTTGTGGATGCGGCCCAGCGCGGCCAGGGCTATGGCCGCGCCCTGCTGGGGGCCATGGAGCAGCTGGCCGCCGCCTGCGGCAAGGCCGCGCTGCACCTGAGCGTGGAGCCGCTGGAGAACCCGCGCGCGCTAGCGCTCTACCGCCGCCTGGGCTATGCGCCGCTTCAGGATGCGCCCTACCACAGCCAGTGGCGCTTCACCGACTCGCAGGGCGTGGAGCACTCCGGCGCGGAGTGGGTGATCGACATGCGCAAGCCGCTGGATAAAAGTTAGGCAATATGAGCACACCAGATATCTACCAGCCGACCTTTGTGCAAACACGGAGAGGCCGAGCTAGCAACGACTGCGCCATCGGCGTGCATGGCCGAAGCCTTCACATGGTGTCACTTTCTTGGGTGAGGCCTCTGGATGCGGCAAATGGATCAAAACCGTGTACCGGGGCATACCCATCGTATCGCTGACGCAAACCATGGTGCCCATGAGAACTGCGCCCATGTCGCCTGCGATCATACCGCACAGGGCATGCACCACCATCCAAGCACGACCACTATCGACGCAGGCGCGCCCAGGCCGATCCGACGACAACGCGCCATTTCACCAAAAATGTCTTGGATCACCCGACAACGTGACACCTGCTGAGGCCAGAAGCCCCCGCGCACAGCCATGTGACCCTACCTGACACGCCGCCCGCGTACAATGGGCCTCTCATCCTATGCTGTGAAGGAGGCGCTATGCAGAGCACGCTTGCGGGCAAGGTGGCACTGGTGGCCGGGGGCACGCGCGGGGCCGGGCGCGGCATCGCGGTGGAGCTGGGCGCGGCGGGCGCGACCGTGTATGTGACCGGCAGGAGCACCCGCGCCGCCCGATCGGAGTACGACCGCCCCGAGACGATCGAGGAGACGGCGGAGCTGGTAGCGCAGGCGGGCGGCACTGGCATCGCCGTGCAAGTCGACCACCTGGACCCCGAGCAGGTGCGGCGGCTGATCGAGCGCATCGACGCCGAGCAGGGGCGGCTCGACCTGCTGGTGAACGATATCTGGGGCGGCGAGCTGCTATTCGAGTGGGACAAGCCGCTCTGGGAGCACTCGCTAGAGCGCGGGCTGCGCCTGCTGCACCTGGCCGTGGACACCCACCTGATCACCAGCCACTTCGCGCTGCCGCTGCTGCTGCGCCGTCCCGGCGGCCTGGTGGTGGAGATGACGGACGGCACCGCCGAGTACAACGCCAGCACCTACCGCGTGTCGGCCTTCTACGACCTAGCCAAGGCGGCGGTGCTGCGCCTGGCATGGGCGCAGGCCCAGGAGCTTGGCCCGCGCGGCGCGACGGCCCTGGCCCTGACGCCCGGCTGGATGCGCTCGGAGATCATGCTGGAGACCTTCGGCGTGACCGAGGAGCGCTGGCGCGACGCGACGGTGGGCGAGCCGCACTTCGCCATCTCCGAGACCACGCGCTATGTGGGCCGCGCCGTGGCCGCCCTGGCCGCCGACCCCGAGGTGGCGCGCTGGAACGGCCAGTCGCTCTCCAGCGGGCAGCTGGCCCAGGTCTACGGCTTTACGGACCTGGATGGGTCGCGCCCCGACGCCTGGCGCTACCTCGTCGAGGTGCAGGACGCGGGCCGGCCCGCCGACACCACCGGCTACCGCTAGCCGCGTAGGCCAGCCGAGCACGGGCGGCGCGGCTGGCCCAAATGTATCCCCGAATCTCCTCGCACATGCCGTTGAATGAGTCACTCACACCCCCCAACACACCCCGCCTGTGTCGCCATATCTCAATACCCATATCAAGGAGGAGAGAAGACGATGAAGCGAAGCTCATTCATGCGGGCATGCATCCTCGCCGTGGCGGCGCTGGGGCTAGCCAGCCCCGCCGCGCCCACCGCCGCGCCCACGGCATCCGCCGCCGCACCACCGCTGCTGCGCACCGCAGTGCGGGCCGCCGACGGCAACGGCTACAGCGCCACCTTCACCTTCCCCGAGGCCGCGCAGGTGACGCTCACCCGCGAGGTGGCCAGCGGCCAGCCGCTCGACTTCACGCGGCTGGTGCTGCCCGACAGCGCCACCGATAACACCGAGCAGGGCATCGGCACCCCCGAGATGCCCTACTACCGCCGGATCGTGGCCGTGCCCCCTGGAACCACCGCGATCTCGGTGACCTACGACACGCCCAAAGTGCGCGACCAGCAGAGCAACGTGCTGCTCTACCCCATCCAGGAGCTGCCGGTGGATGAGGGGCCGGACGATTTCAAAGACAAGCCCTTCCAGTACGACGACAAGGCCTACCTCAACCGCGCCTACATCCCCGACAGCGCCAAGCTGGTCACCACCACGCCGCTGGGCAAGGTGCGCGACCTGCAGCTCTACGCACTCGATATCGCCGTTGGGCAGTATAGCGCCGGGCTAAAAGAGCTGATCCTGTTCAGCGATATCACCGTCAGCCTCAGCTTTGTGGGCGACAGGAGCTTTGACGGCAAGTTTATCGACAGCGCGGCGCTCAACCCCTTTGAAGATCAGGCCAGCAACACCTACGCCGGGGTGATCAACTACGAGGCGGTGGTGCAGAACCCGCGCATCACGGTCTTCCAGCCCCGGATCTGCTTCGGCTCCGAGTTCCTGATCGTCACGCCGCCCGCCCTGCGCACCGCCGCCGACAGCCTGCGCAGCTGGAAGATCGACAAGGGCATCTCCACTGTGGTGGTGGAGACGGGCAGCGCCAGCGGGCAGGCCGGCACCACCAAAGAGCAGATCCAGCAGTACATCCGCAACCGCTTCAGCACCTGCGCCATCCGGCTCTCGTATGTGCTGCTGCTGGGCGACGCCGAGCACATCCCGCCGTTCTACCGCGGCAGCACCGGCACCGATCTGGACTACAGCCTGATGGACAACGCCGATATCCTGCCCGATCTGGCGCTGGGCCGCATCCCGGTGGACACGCTGGAGCAGGCCCAGGTGGTGGTCAATAAGATTATCAAGTATGAAAAGAACCCGCCCTTTAACACGGCCTTCTACCGCAACGCCAGCATCGCCTCGTTCTTCCAGTGCTGCCAGACCGGCGGCGGCGTGGCGGCGGGCACCGACATGCGCTGGTTTATCGAGACATCCGAGCTGGTGCGCAACGCCATGCTGGCCAAGGGCTACACGGTGCAGCGCATCTACACCACCAACACCGACTACGCCAGCGCCGCCGTGGCCGACACCACCCCGCGCCGCTACTACAACGGCACCAGCCTGCCCGCCGAGCTGGCCCCGGCCAGCGGCTTCGCCTGGAACGGCAGCACCACCGACATCGTCAACGCGATCAACGCCGGGCGCTTCCTAGTGCTGCACCGCGACCACGGCTCCAAAGGCGGCTGGGGAGACCCAGACTTCCACACAGGCGACCTCGACAGCCTAACGAATGGCAACCTCACGCCGGTGGTGTTCAGCGTGAACTGCTCCAGCGGCTACTTCGACAACGAGACCGACGGCAGCGGCAACACCGGCGTCTATTTTGCCGAGAAGATGCTGCGCATGGAGGGCGGCGCGGTGGGCGTGCTGGGCGACACCCGCGACAGCCCGACCGTGCAGAACAACACGCTCACTCGCGGCTTCTTCGACGCGATCTGGCCGAGCACGCTGCCATCCTACGGCGGCACCACCTCGATCAAGCGCCTAGGCGACATCCTGAACTACGCCAAGACCTACATGGTCAGCGAGCACGGCATCGGCAACAGCAATGTGCAGTTCGAGCTGGCCGCGTGGCATGTCTACGGCGACCCGACCATGGAGATCCGCACCAGCAACCCCTACATCCTCACCCTGCCGATCTCGACGGTCATCAAGCTGAAGGAGACCAGCCGCTGGGTGGTGAGCTACCCGCAGGATGGCGCGACCATCACCGCCCTGCAGGATGGCCTGCCGATCGGGCGCGCGAAGGTGGTGAACGGCCAGGCCGAGATCGCCTTCCTCAACAGCCCTGAGGATGGCAAAGAGATCACGCTCTCGGCCAGCGGCGAGGATGCGATCGCCACCCCGCTCTACCAGGGCGACCGCGCCTTCCTGCCCATCATCACCAACTAGCCCCGCACTGGCCCGAGCCAAACGCAGCGGCCCGCCGACCAACATGTGGTTGGCGGGCCGCTGCGGCTTCGCCCAACAGGGCCTATGCGTTCTTGATTCATTGAAGATTCTTTCCCACGAAGACGCGAAAGCTCGAAGGAATGGTAAGAAAAACCTTCGCGTCTTCGTGGGAAATATGGTAAGAAAAACCTTCGCGTCTTCGTGGGAAATAGGGTCTTGTGTTCCTTGGTGTCTTGGAGTCTTGGTGGTAAAACCTGCTGCCGAATAAAAACGCAGCGGCCCTGCCCAATCTACCACTTGACGGGCAAGGTACCGAACGGTATACTAGGCATAGCACATCGCATCGTACGAGTTCCACGCACATAGACAACGTGCGCCCACCCAAGGCAGCCCGCAGCATGCCATGGCATGTCCTGCTCTGTCTCGCCCAAGCAAGCCTCGCACGCTGATCCATGGCACAAGATGTGAAGTATGCCAAGAAGAGCGCGGCAATGGAGCCGCCTGAGAATCGTCGCCTACCGTCAGAGAGGCTGTGAGGGTGCTTATGTTGATGAACGACGAGGCTATACTGCGCGAGTTCCACGTCTCCCGCACCGCGCGCGACCGCTACAAATTTGACCAGACCTTCTACGCCACCAACGGCGAGGTCATTTTCGCCAACCTGCGTGCCGCACGCATCTTCGCGCAGCGCATGAACCAGCAGCGCAACCTGGCCAAGAACCCCGAGCAGGCCGTGCGCGCAGGGCAACTGAACGCCCTGGGCCTCATCCACGAGATCTCGCACCACATCGTGCGCTGGTATCGCACCACCAAAAACCCCAACCTGCTGAGCAACCTGCTGCAGGGGCTCAACGCCAGCCTGGGGGTCGAAGCGGTGGAGAAGACCTTACATCACTTTGCGGATGAGTTCCCCCCGCTGGCGGTCTACCGCAGCGAGCAGACGGTGGCCCAGTATGTGTCTGGTGATACCGGCGGCACCCCCAACAAAGAGTTGCTGCTCGAAGAGCTGCTGCTGCTGTGGATGTCGAACATCAACCCGGCCTTCGCACCCTTCAAAGAGCTGTTCTCGGATGGCAACCTGGCGCAGAAGACCGCCTACCTGCAGATCGCGGCGTTCTTCCCCACCTTCTTCGAGAGCCAGCCGCGCGTCACGCTCGACGACGGCGTGGGCGTCGAGGGCATCATGGCAGCGGCCAGCGCCCGCGACCGTGGCGTGACGCTGCTGGATGTGCTGCTGGCCCCCATGCGCGCCCACCCCGACTCGCTGGAGGCCCAACTGAACTTCATCCGCGCCCGCTGGGGCTCGGTGATCGGCGAGTACCTCTTCCGACTGCTGGGCAGCCTAGACATGATCCACGAGGAGGAGAAGCCGGTGTTCGGCGGCGGCTTCGGGCCGCCCCAGGTGCTGATCGACGACTTCTCGCACACCGGCGAGGATGTGGAGAACTTCACCCAGGACCGCGAGTGGATGCCGCGCCTGGTGATGATCGCCAAAAACGCCTACGTGTGGCTCGACCAGCTGAGCAAGAAGTACGACCGCCCCATCCGCACCCTGGCCGATATCCCCGACGAGGAGCTGGACACCTACGCGCGCTGGGGCATCACCGGCCTGTGGCTGATCGGCCTGTGGGAGCGCAGCGAGGCCTCGCGCCGCATCAAGCAGATCATGGGCAACAGCGACGCGGTGGCCTCGGCCTACTCGCTCTACGACTACCAGATCGCCCAGGCGCTAGGCGGCGAGGAGGCCTGCCAGAACCTGCGGCACCGCGCATGGCAGCGCGGCATCCGCCTGGCATCGGACATGGTGCCTAACCACGTGGGCATCGACGGGCGCTGGGTGGTGGAGCACCCCGACTACTTCGTGCAGACCGACTACCCGCCCTTTCCCTCGTACACCTTCAGCGGCCCGAACCTCTCGAACGATGGCCGCGTGGGCATCTACCTCGAAGACCACTACTACACCAAGAACGACGCCAGCGTGGTGTTCAAGCGCGTGGACCACCACTCCGGCCACACCACCTACATCTACCACGGCAACGACGGCACATCCATGCCCTGGAACGACACCGCCCAGCTCAACTACCTGAACCCGGCGGTGCGCGAGGCCGTGATCCAGACCATTCTGCACGTGGCGCGGCAGTTCCCGATCATCCGCTTCGATGCGGCCATGACCCTGGCCAAAAAGCACTACGAGCGGCTGTGGTTCCCCGAGCCGGGCAGCGGCGGCGATATCGCCTCGCGCGCCGACTTCGCCATCACCAAGGCCGAGTTCGACCGCCTGATGCCGCAGGAGTTCTGGCGCGAGGTGGTGGACCGTGCCGCCGTAGAGGCCCCCGACACCCTGCTGCTGGCCGAGGCCTTCTGGCTGATGGAGAGCTACTTCGTGCGCACGCTGGGCATGCACCGCGTCTACAACTCGGCCTTCATGCACCTGCTGCGCGACGAGGACAACGCCAAGTACCGCACGCTGATGAAGAACACGCTTGAGTTCGACCCCGAGATCCTCAAGCGCTATGTCAACTTCATGAACAACCCCGACGAGAAGACCGCCGTCGAGCAGTTTGGCAAGGGCGATAAGTACTTCGGCATCCTCACGCTGATGATCACGCTGCCGGGACTGCCGATGTTCGGCCACGGCCAGATCGAGGGCTTCGGCGAGAAGTACGGCATGGAGTACCAGCGCGCCTACTGGGAGGAGCAGGTTGACCAGGATCTGGTCGCCCGCCACGAGCGCGAGATCTTCCCGCTGATGCACAAGCGCTACCTGTTCGCCGACGTGTCCGACTTCCTGCTGTACGACTTCTACAGCACCGACGGCCACGTGAACGAGAACGTCTACGCCTTCTCCAACCGCCACGGCGACGAGCGCGGCCTAGTGATCTACCACAACGCCTACGCCAGCGCGCGCGGCTGGGTGCGCACCTCGGCGGCCTACATGGCCCGCCAGGGCAGCGACCGCAGCCTGACCCAGAAGAGCGTGGGCCAAGGGCTGGGCCTGGTGGGCAGCGACGACCACTTTGTGATCTTCCGCGACCATGTGGTGGGGCTAGAGTACATCCGCCCCAGCCGAGGCATCGTCGAGCAGGGCCTCTACGTGGAGCTAGAGGCCTACAAGTGCCACGTGTTCCTCGACTTCCGCGAGGTACTGGACGACCAGAACCACACCTACCGCGAGCTGAACAGCCTGCTGAACGGACGCGGCGTGCCCAGCATCAACGAGGCCATCCAGGAGATCTACCTGCGCCCGGTGCACGCCCCGCTGCGCGAGCTGCTGAACGCCGAGCTGTTCGGCGAGCTGGCCGCCCTGCTGCAGGATGAGCAGGCTGAGGAGGCTGCCGACGCCGAGTGGGTCGACCAGGTGGAGGAGCTTGAGGTATCGTCGGCCAGCTTCGCCGATGAGGTGGACGAGGAGCTGGAACAGGCCACCGACCTGCGCGAGGGCGCGCTGCTGGATGGCGAGAGCGAGATCGCGCTCTGGCCCACGATCGAGCGGCGCACGCTGGCGCTGGGCCAGGCGATCTGCCGCTTCACCGGCGCGGCGGGCGACCCGCAGGATGTGGCCGACGCTGTGCTCGCCACGCTGGAGGAGATCGTGCGGCAGCGCGAGGTGGTGGCCAGCGCGGTCGCCCCCGCCGACATGCCGGTGCTGTGGTCGTGGCTGTTCCTGCACGCCCTGGGCAAGCTGGACACGCCCGAGGCCGACGGCGAGCAGAGCCTGGGCATGTTCGACGACCTGATGCTGGGCATGGTGCTGCGCAACCTGTTCGCCCAGCTGGGGGCCAGCGAGCAGACCGCCTCGCGGCAGGCCCTGCTGGTCAAGCGGCTGGTCGCCGAGCAGGTCTGGTTTGCGCAGGTCGCCGACGCGCCCGCGCTGCTGGAGCACCTGTTCGCCGAGCCAGACACCCACCAGCTGCTGCAGATCAACCGCTACAACGGCGTGCTGTGGTTCAGCAAGGAGTGCCTGGACGAACTGCTGGGCTGGCTGGGGCTGCTGGCCGACCTAGGCGGGGCCAGCGATGCCCACGCCGCCCTGGATGAGCTGGCCGAGAGCGCCGACGCCAGCGGCTACCAGGTCGAGAAGCTGCTGGCGGTGGCCAGCGCCTAGCCACATCGGCCAAGCCGCCTCCCCGCCACCCAGGCGAGGAGGCGGCTTTCTGTTTGAAGAAATCGCTACTACCGCATATACGGAACACCTGTTCCAAAATCTTCCACCAGATGCTACAATAGGCGCAGCGGGTCTCGATTGAACGCAGGCATAGGGCGAGGCGCAGTGCAGCACATTCTTGACACCATCCAGGCAATTGCACGGCAGCGGGGGCGCAGCGAGGCTGGCCCGCTGCTGAAGATTCGCGACATCGAGCAGCACGAGGGCGAGCGGGTTAGCCACATCCCCATCGACCAGGAGCTAGCCCAGGCCTGGCAGGCCCTGCTCGGCGAGCCGTTCCGGCCCCACCAGGCCCAGGCCATCACCAGCCTGCGGCGAGGCGAGCCGGTGGCGCTGCTGGCCAGCAACCCGCGGGTCATCCTCACCACCTACCTGCTGCTCTACGCCATGCTGGGCCAGCGCAACGCCGCCGGCGTGCTGATCGCGCCCAGCGCCCAGGCCGCCCAGACGGTGCATGCCCAGATCACCCAGCTCAACGAGCGCCTGCCCGCCACCTACCGCCTGACGGCGCACCTGACCGAGCCAAGCCAGCGGCCCAACCCCTACGCCAGCCTGCTGATCACCACGCCCGACGGCTGGCACAACCGCCTGCTGCGCCACCATGACCGCGCGTGGTCGCTGCTGTGGCCCAAGGTGCAGATGCTGGCCCTGCTCGACATCCACCGCTACCACGGCGTGGCCGGGTCGCACGTGGCCGATCTGATGCTGCGCACCCAGCGCGTGGCCGCCGCCCACGGCAGCGTCATCCCCCATCTGATCGCCACCGGATGGGAGCTAGACGAGCCGCTGCCCGCGCTGGAGGCGATCTACAACGCGCCCTGGAAGGTGCTGTCGGGCAACGACCTGCCGTCCGACGCCACCAAACTGGCGGTCTGGCGCGGCAGCGCCGATCGGCTGCGCGAGGCGGCAGATCTGGCCACGGCCATCCAGAAGCAGGGCTGCCGCGTCCACATCCTCTGCCAGCCGATCGAGCAGCTGATCCTGACCCCGATGCTGGGCAAATCCGACGAGATCAGCTTCGGCCCCGAGCCGCAGACCGGCCACGTGGTGATCTGCGCGGGCTACCCCAGCGCGCAGTCGGCGCTGCAGCAGCTGCTGCGCTCGGGCTACCAGCTGGTCATCCTGGTGCTGGGCGACGCGCCCTACGAGCAGATGCTCTCGCGCCACGACGAGCTGGCGCTCAACCCCGCCGCCAGCACATGGCCGCCCTCGCCGATCAACACCTACGTGACCGCACAGAACATCCTATGCGCCGCCGCCGAGATCCCCCTGACCGAGGCCGAGGTGCACGCCATCGGGATCGGCGACATCGTCGAGCGCCTGGCCAGCAGCGGCCAGCTGATCGACCTGCCCGATATCGAGGTGGCCTGGCGGCCCGGCCCCCAGGCCGACGACCCCTACCAGGAGCACAGCCTGATCTCGGCCAGCGGCGGCGCGACCCTGGCCTACCCCGAGAAGGGCGCAAAGGCCGCCACGCCCACCCCGCTCGACCCCAGCGGGCTGGAGCGCTGGTACCCGCTCAACGCCGCGCTGCCGCCCACGCGCGGCGGCCTGCGTGTGGTGGCCCACGACGTGGACCAGTCCACCATCGGCCTGCGGATCGACACCGGCGGGCGGCGCACCATGCCGCTGCGGCGCTGCACCGTCACCCCGCGCGACGAGCGCGACCAGCGCCCGCTGTTCCTCTCCAACAACATCGGCATCGGCCGCGCGGTGGTGGAAGAGGAGATCTACGGCATGCGCGAGATCTCCACACAAGGCTCGCCCGCCGAGCCAGCGCTACGCCCGTCGCTCAGCACGCGCTGGATCGCGCCCTGCTGCTGGATCGATCTGCCCACTACACCCCCGGCCAGCGGCCAGCTGATCGGCTGGAGCCTAGCCGCCGCCGTGGAGTATCGCACGGTCTGCGCCATGCAGGATGTGGTGCCCTGCTATGTGCCCGAGAAGAAGCGGCTATACTTCGTCGAGTCGCAGCCCGGCGGCAATGGTCTGGCCAGCTGGATCTACGCCAACGTCGAGGATCTGCTGCCGCTGGCCTACGATATCGCGCTCTCGTGCCGCCACGACCCGCTGCTGGAGCCGGTGGCCCGCGCCGACATGGACTGGCTGCTGCCGCTGCTGGGCAAGCGCGACCCGGCGGCAAAGAAGAGCGGCGAGAAGCTCATCCTGGTGCCCGCGCCCGAGCCAGCGCCGCAGCTCATCCCCGCCCGCCCCGAGCCGCTGCAGCTGCTGCGCCCCGCGCCGCAGCCTGCGCCGCAGCCCGCCAAGCCCGCGCCACAGCCCGTGCGCCCCGCGCCACAGCCTGCCAAGCCCGCACCCCAGGCTGCGCCGCCCACGCCGCAGCCCGCCAAACCCGCACCCCAGCCCGTGCGCCAGACGGTGCCTGCGCCACAGCCAGCCAAGCCTGTGTCTCCCACGCCGCAGCCGGTACGCCAGGCCGCACCGCCGCCTGCGCAGCCCACAACACAGTCTGCACCGCCGCCCATGCGCCCCGCGCCGCAGCCAGTGCCGCAGCCTACCAAGCCTGCGCCGCCGGAGCCAGCCACGCCCGCTGCCCAGCCAAGCAGGCCCGCACCGCAGCCAGAGCCAGCGCGCAAGCTCAGCCGCAAGGAGCGCAAGGAACAGGAACGGAAGGAGCACGAGCGCAGAGAGCAGGAGCGCAAGGAACAAGAGCGCAAGGAGCAGGAGCGCAAGCAGGCACTTGAGGCCCAGCGCGCCCAGCGCCAGGCCGAGCCAACCAGGCAGGCGCCGCCACCACGCCAGCCCGAGCCAACTAGGCAGACGCCGCCACCACGCCAGCCCGAACCAACCAGGCAGGCCCCACCAGCGCCACGCCAGCCCGAGCCGCAGCCCGCGCTGCCCGACGCCAACGCCCTGATCGAGCGGCTGCGCCGCCAGCGCGAGCAGCGCGAGTCGCAGCGCGCCCAGGCCGAGCCGCCGCGCCCCGCCAGCAGCGCGCCCGCCGTGCTGCGCTTCAGCGTGGGCGATGTGGTGATGTGCCTGCCCTACGGCCAGGGCACCGTGCGCGCCAGCGGCATCGACGACGGGCGCGAGATCCTGCGCGTCTCCTTCCCCGAGCACGGCGAGCTGACCATCGACCCCGCCGTGAGCATGGTGCGCACCATCCAGGCCGCCGATGCGGCGGAGGATGATGACCTGCTGTAGGGTTGGTGAGCCGCTGGCACAGCAAAAGAAACGAGGTCCGTGCGATTGTGCGCACAGACCTCGTTTTCTGTATATCTCGCATTCCACAGGCTTACAGATGCAGGCCGCTGGCTTATGAAGCCTCTTCTTCCCTATTCTCTGCTACAGCCCATACAGGCGCATCAGCGGCACGATCAGCGTGCTGGTGAGCGTGGCCAGCGCGGCCCACGGCGCGCGGCGCGCGGGCGGCAGGTGGCGGTCGTAGACCATGTTGTACTCCACACTGGGCAGGCTGCCCCGGTGGCGCTTGAAGGCCGCCGCCCCCGAGCTCTGGTGCAGCACTAGGCCGCGTGCCGCCGCCTCCTCCACCAGCTTCAGCGAGATCAGGCGGTACAGCCCATCTTCGGCGGGCAGCGAGCGGTCGTAGCCGATCAGCGGCGTGGTCATCACGCCGTTGCGCTCCACAAAGCCCAGCACGCCATCCACGCGGCCATCGCGGCGGGCCGCCATCAGCATCAGCCAGCCCTCACGCAGCGCCTCGGCGAAGAACTGCTCGGTGAACTGCGGGTTGAAGGCCGAGTACTTGTCGATATAGAGCGAATCGTACAGATGCTTGACCCGCCCGATCTCGTGCGGCGCGATCTGCTGGGCCGCGCCCCATTGGTAGGGGCTGCGCCGCGCCAGCGAGCGATCTTTCTGAAACGACTTCTTGCGGGCGTAGCCACCGTCGCGCGGGTCGAGCAGGTAGACCTGCCTGCTGAACACGCCCCGGAAGCCCAGCCGCGCCAGCCGCCCGCGCAGCGGCTCGCCCAGCATGTCGCTCACCGAGCGAAACACGATCGCGCGGTCGGGGAAGGCCGCCGCCAGCGCGTCGCGCACGGCTGGCAGCGCATCCAGCGGCAGCGCGGGGTAGAGGTTGGTGGAGAGCAGCCAGTTGTTGACGTAGACCACTTGCTCGAACTGCGCCCAGCCCAGCGGGATGCGCAGCAGCCGCAGCAGGCTAGGGAATACCGCCCGCGCCAGCGGCCTGCCGCCCAGCTCTAGCTCCACCTCGCGACAGGCGTAGTCGATGTAGTGGACAGTGGGCGAGCATACGTAGGACTGCGGGCTGGCCGCCGCATTGGCCAGCACCAGCGGCAGCAGCGCATCGCCCACCCGCAGCACCTGCACCTCGGCCTGGGCGTTGGCGATCAGGTGGGCGGGGCCGTGGCGCACCATGGGGGCCAGCACCGAGCGGGCGTAGCGCCCATCGGGCGTATCGGGCCATTCCAGCGTGTCGATTGTCGCCGCGTCGTAGCGGGCAACCAGGGGTTGTGCGATCACAGCAGCTCCTCGCCATTCCACTCAATATCCGCCGTCGTGGCCGCCACCAGCCCCACGCCGCGTCGCAGCGCCACGCCCGCAAACGCCGCCACCGACGCGATCTGGCCCAGCACCGGCAGCCAGTCGTCGCGCCGAAACACCACATCCGGCACCAGGGCCAGCTGGCGCACCAGCTCGGGCCAGCGCCGCAGCGGCACCGCGCCGGTGGTGAGCATGGCCAGCGCCAGCTGGCGCACGCGCCCCGGCGGCACCACGTGGGCGGGCGCGGCGGGGTCGGCAATCGCCCGCACCAGCGCGGCGTGGTCGATCAGGTGCAGGCCACTGGTGGCGCGGGGGTTGCACTCCAGCACCTGCGGCCCGGCCTCGCCGCAGATCCAGTCGAGCGAGATCTGGCCGGTGTAGCCCAGCGCCGCGCCCAGCCGCTCGACCAGCACCAGCGTCGGGCCGCCATCCACCGACGCGAACTGCACGCCCGAGCCGAGGCCCAGGCGATAGGGCACCGCATAGGCGCAGTGGGCCGTCACGCGGCCAGCGTGCAGCACGCTGTACGTGCACACGCTCGCGCCGTGGGCGAAGGACTGGATGAGCCAGGGCTGCTCGGGGGTGGGCTGGCAGGATGCGGGCGGGCGGTCATTGGCGCTCGGGCCGCAGTTGGTGATGATGCTGGTGGCGAAGCGCGAGAAGGCAGGCTTCAGCACATACTCGGGGAAATCGGGCAGCGCCTCGGCCACATCCGCCGCGCTGCGCAGCAGGCGGGTGCGCGGGGTGGGGATGCCCAGCGCCGCGCAGCGCTGCTGAAACTCGTACTTGTGGTGCAGGGGCCGCAGCATCTCCAGCGGCATGGTCAGCACCCGCGCCCGCTCGGCCAGCGCCACGTGGCTGGCCGCCAGCGCGAACACCTCCTCGCTGGTCGGGATAATCAGGTCGATGGCATAGCGCTCGACCGCCGCCAGCAGGGCCGCGACAAACGCCCGGGCCTGCCCGCGCGGCGCTGGCGTGGCGATATGGCCCGCCACAAAGCGCGAGCTGCTGCCCACCGTGCAGGGCAGCGGGTCGGCGGTGTACACGGTGTGGCCCGACTCGCCAAAAGCGCGGGCCAGCTCAAGCGCGACCGGGGCGCGCGAGCCGGTGATGAGCACGCGCATCAGTAGGTCATCGCCACAGCGCCGAGCGTGAGGCCAGCGCCGGTGCCCACCAGCAGCACCCGCTGGCCGCGCCGCAGCCGCCCGGCCTGATCGGCCTCGGCCAGGGCCAGCGGGATGGAGGCGGCGATGCAGTTGCCGCGCTCGGGCAGGTTGATGAACACCTGATCCTCGCGGAAGCCCAGGCGGCTGGTCAGCAGGTTCACCGCGTGGCCGCTGGCCTGATGGGGGATGACCAGATCCAGCTCGCCGCGATCCCAGCCCAGGTCGGCAAAAAACTGGTTGAGGAACGGCTCGATCTGGCGGGCCGCCTGCTTGAACACCGCCAGCCCGCGCATGTGGAACATGTTCATCTCGGGCAGCGTGGCCGGGTCGTTGGGGTGGTGCAGCGTGCCACCGCCCAGGATACGGGTCAGGTCGGCCCCGCTGCTGTGGGTGGCGAAGCGCGCCAGATGCAGCCCCGTGGCCGCGCCCGGCTCGGCGGCGGTAACGATGGCGGCGGCGGCGGCGTCGCCGAACAGCACCAGGCTCTCGTGCTCGCACGGGTTCAGCGAGCGCGAACCGATCTCGCTGCTGAACACCAGGATGCTGCGGTACATCCCGCTCTGCACCAGCAGCGCCGCCGTCTGCAGCGCAAACATGAAGCTCAGGCAGGTGGCGTTCACATCGAAGCAGGCGCTCTGGCCCTCGGGCGCGCCCAGCTCGCGCTGCACCAGCGCGGCGGTGCATGGAATGGCCTGCTGCGGCGCGGTCGAGGCCCCGATGATCGCATCCAGGTCGCGCACGGTCATGCCCGCGCGCTCCAGCGCCATCCGCGCCGCCGAGGCCGCCATGCCGGCGGTGGTCTCGTCGCCCGCGTAGCGCCGCGCCACCACGCCGGTGGCCCGCTCGATCCAGTTGGGCGGGATGTCGAAGCACTGCTCCAGCTCCTCGTTGGGCACACGGCGCGAGGGGAGGTAGGAGCCGAGGCCAGCAATCATGCAGGGGATCATAGCAGGTGTCCTTCAGGTTTCACAGGATGTTTGGTAGAAACGGCGTGCGCTACTCCGCCACGTAGGCCTCGTAGATCGCGGGGCAGTGGGTGGGCACGATCAGCACATCGGGGCGGGCCTGCGCAAAGGCGTGCAGGCCGTCGATGGTGGCGCATACAGCGCGGAAGTCGTCGGTCATCACGGCGGTGTACCAGGGCGGCGGGCGCCGCTCGCGGTAGGCGCGGCTCAGCCAGCAGCCGTCGGCGGCCAGCAGAACCGGGCCGCGCTCGGTCTGCACCAGCGCGCCGATCTGGCCGCGCGCGTGGCCGGGCAGGCCCACCAGCACCACCGAGCCATCGTCGAACAGATCGAACGTGGGGCCGAGGCCGGGCAGCGGCGGGCCGCTGAAGGGCAGCAGCAGGCGGGACTGGCGCTCGAAGCCCTCGGGCAGCAGGTCGGGCAGGTAGCCGCGGCGGATGGCGGCCAGCCCCGTGCGGCCCGCCACATCCTCGTAGGCGGCGCGCGTGGCCACCACGGTGGCGTCGGGGAAGTCGCGCAGGCCCGCCACATGGTCGCCGTGGAAGTGCGAGATCAGCACGTGGCGCACCTCCTCCGGCCCCACGCCCATGGCCAGCAGCTGGCTGGCCACGCTGCGCGAGCGCTCAATGCTGAGCGGCGTGGTGATGCGGTAGATCCAGTAGGGCCAGGCCATGGTGGCCCCCAGCATGCGCGGCGCGTAGCCGGTATCCCATAGCAGCCAGCCGTGCTGGGGGTGGCGCAGCAGCGCCACCAGCGCGTGGCACTGGGCCGCGCGGCGCTCGCCGCCGCGCAGCATGGCAGATTCGCTCACCGTGCAGTAGCCGGTGTCGAGCAGGCGCATCGAGAGCAGGGGTGTGGTCATAGGGTGAAGCTCCTAGCGGGCGGCGGGAAGCGCGGCCAGCGTGCGCGCCACGCCCTCATCCACCGAAACCAGCGGGGCGTAGCCGAGGTCGCGCTGGGCGGCGGCGATGGTGTAGGTCTGCGTGCGGCCAAGGATGGTGGCGGTGTAGCGGGTGAGCAGCGGCTCGCCGCCCAGCAGGCGGGCGCGGGCCTCCATAGCGGCGGCGGCGGCCAGCACCACCGGCAGCGGCAGCCTGCGCAGGCGGTCGGGCAGGCCGCAGGCCCGCAGCACGCGGCGGATGAGGCCCCACAGCGGCACATGCTCGCCGTTGGTGATGGTGTAGGTGCCGCCCACGGCGGCGGGCGCATCCAGGGCCAGCGCGGCGGCGTGGGCCACATTCTCCACGTAGGTCACATCTACATGGTTGTGGCCGTCGCCCACCTGCGGCAGCCGCCCGGCCCGCGCCGCCGCGATCAGGCGCGGCAGCAGCGCCTGGTCGCCCGGTCCGAAGATCGCCTTGGGCCGCAGGATCACCGTCTCTAGGCCCTGGCTGGCCCGCACCAGATCCTCGCCCAGCTTCTTGGTGTGCGAGTAGATCGAGGCGAAGCGGCGCGGGTAGGGCGCGTCCTCGCGCTGATCGAACACGTCGCTGCCGCCAAACGTGACGCTGGGCGAGGAGACGTAGACCAGGCGGCGCACCCCGTGGGCCTGGCAGCCTGCGATCACCGCCGCCGTGCCGCCCACGTTCACGGCCACAAATTCGGCTCGCGGCCCCCACGGCTCGGACAAGGCCCCCGCGTGGATCACGGCGTGCGCGCCCGCGCAGGCAGCCGCCACCGCAGCGCGGTCGCGCAGGTCGGCGCGCACGGGGGCCGCGCCCGCCGCCAGCACCTCGGGGATGGCCGCCATGTTGCGGCCCATCACCCGCACCCTGTGGCCGCGCGCCAGCAGCGCCATGGCCACGTGGCGTCCAAGAAAGCCCGTCCCACCAGTGACAAGAATTTCCATAGGCCCCCAAGATCGGCTTCAAAACAGCGCCCAGCCATGCAGCAGCCAACGCGCAGAGCGGATGTCGTGCGGGCGCATCCTATCGATCCAGCTGCTAGCCAGCTGCCACAGGCGCATGTTTGACGGTTCGTAGTACAAAACGAGGGCCAGATCAGCTTTTCGCAAACCCAGCGCGGCGCAAAAAATGCGCCGCCCTCGCGATAGCAGGCTGCCCCGTACCGCAAAGGATAGCGCATTGTCCCAGGACTTCAAGAGCCGATCTGGCGCGGGCCAGCTACTTGGCGATGCCCACCACCGCCTTGCCGCGCAGCTTGCGGCTGATCAGCCA
Source organism: Chloroflexia bacterium SDU3-3 (assembly GCA_009268125.1). Taxonomy (NCBI): domain Bacteria; kingdom Bacillati; phylum Chloroflexota; class Chloroflexia; species Chloroflexia bacterium SDU3-3. The sequence continues at coordinate 59,282 of WBOU01000013.1, forward strand.
GCCCGCCAGCAGCACCAGGCCCCACACCGGCGACCACACCAGCAGCACGATCAGCACGCTGGCCAGGCCCTGGCCGAACTCCACCAGGCTGCGCAGCGCGTCGCGGGCCACACCCATCGGCTGCCAGCCATCCGCAGAAACAATCGGCGCGGCGCTGGGCACCGGCATCAGCGTCAGGTCCACCGTCGAGAGCGAGGCGCTCTGGCTCAGGTACTTCATGCGCCCCTCGATCTCGTCGATCTGGGCCTGGTACTCGTTCAGCGCCTCGTTGACCTTCAGCGTGTCCTCCACCGTCTGCGACTTGGCCAGCAGCTCCAGCAGGCGGTCGCGCGTGGCGGTCAGCGTCTTCTTGTGCGACTCTAGGTCGACATACTCCTCGGTCACATCCTGGCCCTTGATGCCCAGGTCGCTAACCTTCACCGACGCGCTCTTGATCTGCTCCAGCAGCGCGTCGAAGCGGTCGGAGGGCACTCGGATGCGTACCACAACCCGGCGGTAGTCATCCGTGCCGCTGGTCTGCGAGTCGACGATGAAGCCGCCCATGCCGCCCACCTGGGTGAGCACCTGCTGCGCCACCGCGTCTAGGTCGTTCACCTGCACGGTCATGGTGGCGGTCTTGATCACCATGCGCTCGGTCTGCTGCACGCTAGCCGCCGTGTCCACCACCTTGCTAGCACCATCGCCGGGCGCGGCACTGGCCCCGCCGGTGGCGGGGGCCTCCTCGGGCATGGCCGGGGCAGCCTCGTACTGCGGGGCGCTCGCCCCAGTCATGCGATCTGCGCTGCCGCACGCGCTCAGCGCCAGCGCCAGCATCGCAAAAAGGGAGAGGGATCGCCAGGTCATATGGGTTCCTCTTTCGGTGAAATCTGCTATCTGGAACAAAGACGCGGTGCCCGAACAAATAGTTCCTTGGCAGATCGAACGTGGCCAAACCGCTTTTTCGCCCCGTCGGCGGGCTGGGGCAAAAAAAACGAATACCACGAAGGCATGAAGGCGCGAGGGGAGACCGTTTTACCACCAAGCCTCCAAAGCTCCAAGGGGGCAAAAGGAGAAGCGTTTTACCACCAAGACTCCAAGGCTCCAAGGGGGCAAAAGGGGTAAAAACATAGGCATGGCCAACTTTACCCACCCGGCCCATGCGGCGAAGGTGCCGCTCATGTTTTGATGGCCATATGCGCGAACGATAGCAGCCAGAACACGGCATAGGAACGCTCAAAATTGGGGGGTCGAAGGGGGCGATGCCCCCTCGCGGGGTTGTTAGGGGCTGGCCCCTAACCGCCGCCCGCGCAGGGCACACACCCACCAACCACGAGCAACCATCATGAGGGGACAAAAAACGAATACCACGAAGACACGAAGACGCGAGGGGAGACCGTTTTACCACCAAGACTCCAAGACCCCAAGGGCACAAAGGGCTAAAAACAGAGGCATCGCCAGCTTTACCCACCCGGCCCATCCGGCGAAGGTGCCGCTCATGTTTTGATGGCCATATGCACGAACGATAGCAGCCAGGAAACAGCAGATGTAGATCTCATCTCCACCACCATGTGGGATCGTCCCACTACCGCCCTCTTCCCTTCGCGCCCGCGCGTCTTCTAAAACAATCGCCTTCGTATCCTGGAGGCTTGGTGGTAAAAAAACCTCGCGCCCTCATGTCTTCGTGGTAAACAATCTCCTTGGTGTCTTGGTGGTGAACCCACACGCAACCCGAAAATCTGTGCTTGCCGATGCAGGCACCGTAGGGTATAATAAAAACCTACGGAACGCATCAGAGAGGCTTAGAATGGCATCCCAGGCACTATACCGGCGCTACCGATCGCAGACGTTCTCGGAGCTAGTAGGCCAAGAACACATCGTTCAGACCCTGCGCAACGCCCTCGCGGAGGGGCGGCTGGGCCACGCCTACCTCTTCACCGGGCCGCGCGGCGTAGGCAAGACCAGTGTAGCCCGCCTGCTGGCCAAGGCCGTGAACTGCACCGCCGAGGGCGAGCGCCCCTGCGGCGAGTGCGAGTCGTGCCAGGCCGTGGCCGAGGGCCGCCACGTGGATGTGATCGAGATGGACGCCGCCTCGCACACCAGCGTCGAGGACGCCCGCGAGATCATCGAGCGCGTGCAGTTCCGGCCTACGCTGGGGGCCTACAAGGTCTACATCATCGACGAGGTCCACATGCTCTCCACCGCCGCCTTCAACGCGCTGCTGAAGACGCTGGAGGAGCCGCCCGGCCACGCTATCTTCATCCTGGCCACCACCGAGAACCACAAGGTGCCCGCCACCATCCTCTCGCGCTGCCAGCGCTTCACCTTCAACCGCCACACCGTCGCATCCACCGCCGCGCACCTCCAGGAGATCGCGGTCGAGGAGGGCTTCGCGCTTGAGGCGGGCGTGGCCGAGACGGTGGCGCGCGCCGCCACCGGCAGCATGCGCGACGCGCTGAGCGTGCTGGATCAGCTGATGTCCTACGGCAGCCCCACCATCTCGCTGGCCCAGGTGCAGGGGCTGCTGGGCGCGGCCCAGTCGCGCGAGGTGGTGGCCCTGGTCGAGGCCATGATCGCGGGCGACATCACGGCGGCGCTGCGGGCCGTGGGCGGCGTGGCCGCACAGGGTGCCGACCTGCGCCAGTTCGCCCGCGACCTCGTGGCCCACCTGCGCGACCTGATGCTGCTGAAGGCCGGGGGCGACCCCGAGCTGCTGGACGCGGGCGAGGACGAGCTGGACGAGCTGCAGCGCCAGGCCAGCGCCGCCGATCTGGCCGCGCTGATGCAGTGGGTCAAGCTGTTCGGCATGATCGACCAGCAGATCCGCGCCGCCACCATCGCCCAGCTGCCGCTGGAGATGGCCGTGGTCGAGGCCATCGCCCGCCCCGCGCCCGCACTGGGCGCGCCCGCCGCGCGGCCCGCAGGCCCCAGCGCCCGCGCCGCAGCGCCCACGCCACAGCCCCAGCGCCAGACCCCAGCGCCCGCGCCGCAGCGCCAGCCCGCGCCGCAGCCCCAAGCCCCGCGCCCCGCGCCAGTGGAGCAGGCCGCGCCGCCCGAGCAGGCCGCGCCGCCGCACCCCGCCGACGAGCAGCCGCCGCACCCCGCCGACGCCGCGCCCGCCCCAGCCGAGCAGGCAGCGCCTGCGCCCCAGGCCGAGCCCGCAGCTGCGGAGGTGGAGGAGGATGACGCCTCGACCGCCGACATCGCCCAGGAAAACGCCGCCGTAGCCGCGCTAGAGCAGATTGAGTCGATCTGGAACGACGTGGTCCGCGATGTGCGCGTCCGTGATAAAATGGTCTACGCCCTGCTCAACAGCGGCGTCAGGCCGATCGATGTGGAGGGCATCGTGCTGGTGCTCGAAGTGGCAAGCGACTTCTTCCGCACCAAGCTCGACCAGCCTAGCACCAAGGCCGTAATCGAGCAGATGCTCAAGAAGCACACCGGCATCGACTACCGCCTGCGCTGCGCCGTGAAAGAGCTTGAGCGCGAGAACCCGAATGTGCTGCGCGAGCAGATCCGCACCAGCCGCAAAGACCCGCACGTGAAGGCCGCGCTCAACATCTTCGATGCCGAGATCGTGGCCGTCGAGCCGGATGAGGCCTAGCATACAATCAGCGAAAGCAAACGAAAGGAATACCAACGCATGAACCCCAAGCAGATGCAGCAGATGGCCATGCAGATGCAGCGCCAGATGGCCAAGATCCAAGAGGAGCTGGGCAAAGAGATCGTCGAGGGCAAGGCCGGCAGCTACATCACCGTGAAGATGAACGGCCACCGCGAGATCCAGGGCATCACCATCGCCCCCGAGGTGGTGGACCCCGAGGATATCGACACGCTGCAGGATCTGCTGGTCTCGGCCATCCAGGACGCCACCGCCAAGGCCCAGGAGCTTGCCCAGAAGCGGCTCGGCCCGCTGACCGGTGGCATGAACATCCCCGGCCTGTTCTAAACACCGCGCGGCCAGGCGCAACAGCCCTGGCAGATGCTGGATGGGGTGCCGACGCGCGCCCCATTTCTTATGATGTAGAGCACCATATGACACACGGAAACGACAACCAGCTGCTGGTCGAGCCGGTGGCCCGCCTGATCGAGCAGTTCGGGCGGCTGCCCGGCGTGGGGCCAAAGACCGCCTCGCGGCTCACCTTCTACCTGCTGCGCGCCCCCGAGGAGCAGACCCGCGCCCTGGCCGAGGCGCTCACCGGCCTGCGCGAGGGCGTGCAGTTCTGCAAGCGCTGCTTCAACATCGCCATCGGCGACCTGTGCGTCTACTGCGCCAACACCAACCGCGACCAGCGCCTGATCTGCGTGGTCGAGGAGCCGCTGGATGTGCTGGCGATCGAGCGCACCGGCGGCTACCGTGGCGTCTACCACGTGCTGCACGGGCGCATCGCCCCGCTAGAGGGCATGAACCGCGAGGATATCTACTTCGACGAGCTGATCGACCGCGTGCGCAGCGAGCCGGTGGAGGAGATCATCATCGCCACCAACCCCAATACCGAGGGCCAGGCCACCGCGTTCTACCTGCACCGCGCCCTGGCCCCGCTGGGCGTGCGCGTCACCCAGCTGGCGCGCGGCCTGCCCACCGGCGGCGACCTGGAGTGGGCCGACCCGGCCACGCTTGGCTCGGCGCTGGAGGGGCGGCGCGAGTTCTAGCCCGCCCCGGTGCGGGGGTCGCCCCCGATCCCCGCGCCGCATCCCCCACGAGAACCATTTACCACCATACCCCAAGGCCCCAAGGAACAAACAGAAACGAATACCACGAAGACGCGAAGACGCGAAGGGAAGAAACCCCAAAACACGAAGCGGCATCATAGAGAACGTGTAGCCCCTTCCCCCGCCCGATGCTCCTTGGCGCAAACTATTTTCGTTCAAAAAATCTAAACCAGTTTAGCCCATTTTCAACCAATCTTGGGCCAATCTAGTGTATACTTCTTGCTATGTTTTGCGCATAATCGCCTTGAACTGACTGATGGTGCATAATGAACATACTGCGACGGAGCGGCATCCTGCTGCACCCGACATCGCTGCCGGGCAACTCGGGCATCGGCGACCTGGGCGAGCACGCCTATCGATTTATCGACTTCCTCCAGCGCACCGGCCAGCAGCTCTGGCAGGTGATGCCGCTCGGCCCCACTGGCTACGGCGACTCGCCCTACCAGTGCTTCTCGGCCTTCGCCGGCAACCCGCTGCTGATCAACCTTGAGGCGCTGGTGGCCCAGGGCCTGCTGGCCCAGGCCGATCTGGCCGACACCCCGGCCTTCCCGCGCGACCACGTGGACTATGGCTGGATCATCCCGTTCAAGATCGCCGCGCTCCGCCGCGCCTTCGAGCGCATGCAGGCCAGCGACTCGGCGGGCATGCGGCAGGCGATCAACCACTTCCGCGCCGCCAACGCCGCCTGGCTGGATGACTACGCCCTGTTCGCCGCGATCAAGGCCGCCCACGGCGGCGCAAGCTGGAACACCTGGGAGGATGACATCGCCCGCCACCAGCCCGAGGCGCTGCAGCGCTGGGCGGCCCAGCTGAGCGAGGAGGTGCAGTTCCACGCCTTCATGCAGTTCCTGTTCTTCCAGCAGTGGGGCCAGCTGAAGAGCTACGCCAACGAGCGCGGCATCCAGATCATCGGCGACATCCCGATCTTTGTGGCCTACGATAGCGCCGACGTGTGGGGCAACCGCGAGATCTTCGCGCTGGATGAGCAGGGCGAGCCGACCGTGGTGGCCGGGGTGCCGCCGGACTACTTCAGCGCTACCGGCCAGCGCTGGGGCAACCCGCTCTACCGCTGGGATGTGCTGGAAAAGCGCGGCTTCGACTGGTGGGTCAGCCGCTTCCGGGCGATGCTGAACATGGTCGACATCATTCGGCTCGACCACTTCCGCGGCTTTGCGGCCTACTGGGAGGTACCCGCATCCGAGGAGACCGCCATCAACGGGCGCTGGGTGCCCGGCCCGGGCGCGCGCCTGTTCGAGGCGATCAAGGCCGAGCTGGGCAGCCTGCCAATCATCGCCGAGGACCTGGGCGTGATCACCCCGGACGTGGAGGAGCTGCGCGACCAGTTCGAGTTCCCCGGCATGAAGGTGCTGCACTTCGCCTTCGGCGACGACGACCCCGAGAACGCCTACCAGCCCCACAACTACCCCACACGCTGCGTGGTCTACACCGGCACGCACGACAACGACACCACGCTGGGCTGGTGGCAGGCCATGGGCGATACCGAGCGAGCGCGGGTGCAGACCTACCTGGCCCGCGATGGCCACGACATCTGCTGGGACATGGTGCGCCTGGCCTTCGCCTCGGTGGCCGAGATCGCGGTGGTGCCGCTGCAGGATGTGCTGGGACTAGGCAGCGAGGCTCGCATGAACACCCCCGGCCAGCCCGGCGGCAACTGGGGCTGGCGCTACCAGCCCGAGCAGCTGGGCGGCTGGGGCGAGAGCCGCCTGCACGACATGACCAAGCTCTATGGCCGCGCGCCCAAGAGCGAGACCGAGAAAGCCTAGCGGCCCGCCAGAGGCAACCAAGACGCCCCGTAGCTCGCAAGCTGCGGGGCGTTTTTTCACCCCCTAACGTACGTATCTTTTCTCCTAGCAGCTCGGTACATTCAGCGACGAACGTACGTACTAAAGGGAAGAGTATATGCTTGCAAAAGTCCACAGCTGCGCTATGGTCGGCCTCGAAGGCGTGCTGATCGAGGTGGAATTGGACATCACCACTGGCCTGCCCGCCTTCACCATCGTCGGCCTCGGCGACACCGCCGTGCAGGAGAGCAAGGAGCGCGTGCGCTCGGCAATCAAGAACAGCGGCTTCACCTTTCCCCTCAAGCGGCTCACCGCCAACCTGGCCCCCGCCGACATGCGCAAGGCCGGCCCCGCCTACGACCTGCCGATCGCCATCGGCCTGCTGATCGCATCCGAACAGGTGGCGGGCGAGCTGGGCGACTGCGTGCTGATCGGCGAGCTGGGGCTGGATGGCGCCGTGCGCCATACCGACGGCGTGCTGCCTATGGTGGCGGTGGCCCGCCAGCACGGCATCGACACCGTGTTCGTGCCCTTCGAGGATGCGGCGGAGGCGGCCCTGATCGACGGGATGCGGATCATCCCGGTGCGTGCCCTGGGCGACCTGGCCGCCCACATCACCGGCGAGCGCCCGATCGCGCCGTTCCTGCCCCAGCCCAGCGCCGACGAGGCCGAGGTGTGCGTGGGCGTGGACTTCGCCGAGGTGCGCGGCCAGGAGCACGTGAAGCGGGCCATGGAGGTAGCCGCGGCAGGCGCGCACAACCTGCTTATGTCCGGCAGCCCAGGCTCGGGCAAAACCATGATGGCGCGGGCCATGCTCTCCATCCTGCCGCCGCTAACCCTGGACGAGGCGCTGGAGGTGACGAAGATCTACAGCGTGGCCGGGCAGCTGCACAAAGATACCCCGCTCATCCGCCAGCGCCAGTTCTGCGCGCCCCACCACACCACCTCGCTGGCCGGGCTGGTGGGCGGCGGCGCGAGCCGGATCAAGCCGGGCATGATCTCGCTGGCCCACCGTGGCATCCTCTTCCTCGACGAGCTGCCCGAGTTTGGCCCCAAGCTGGAGGTGCTGCGCCAGCCGCTGGAGGACCGCGCGGTCACACTCTCGCGCGCGGCGGGCAGCGTGGTCTTCCCAGCCTCGTTCACCCTGGTGGCGGCCCAGAACCCCTGCATGTGCGGCTGGCACGGCGACAGCGAGCGCCAGTGCATCTGCTCGCCCGCCTCGGTGGCGCGCTACCAGAAGCGCGTCTCCGGCCCGCTGATGGACCGGATCGACATCCATGTCGAGGTGCCGCGCATCAACTACGACAAGCTGTCCGGCGGGCGTGTGGGCGAGGCCTCCGAGCGCATCCGCGAGCGCGTGATCGCCGCCCGCCAGCGCCAAGCCGAGCGCTTCCGCGGCACGCGGCTGCTCACCAACGCCGACATGGGGCCGGGCGAGATCCGCCAGCACTGCCCGATCGACAGCGCGGGCCAGAGCCTGATGAAGGCCGCCATGCGCCAGCTCCAGCTCTCGGCGCGCGGCTACCACCGCGTGATCAAGCTGGCCCGCACCATCGCCGACCTCGCCGCCAGCGACGTTGTCGGCGCGGCCCACCTAGCCGAGGCCCTGCAGTACCGCCCCCGCCGCGCCGAGTAGGCCCCTCTTACCCATGGCGGCGGGGCGCAGGCTCCGCCGCCACACCAACAGGGGTACGCGTTCTCTCTATTGGTAATGAATCGGCCTTCTCCCCTCCGCGTCTTCGCACCTTCATGGTATTCGTTTCCTGTTGTCCCTTGGTGCCTCGGCGTCTTGGCGGTAAAAAACATTCTGCCGACCAAGAACGCATAGGCCCCACCGCCCCGCTAACAAAATTGTTCCTTGTTCCTACGACAAGCTATAGTAAAATAGAACAAGCGGCTATTCCCTTGCTCTAATGGCCTACCACCCATAGACCCAGGAAGAACCACCACCCAGGGCGCGTGGCACCCCCGTGTGCCGTCTACACGCCCCAGCACCCAGGCGGCGCGCCGATGCGCAGGCCATGGGCCGCCAGCGTGCGCCACAGATCCGGTAGCGATGGACCGCAACGCCACCATGGGATGCCACAAAGGCCACGTGGCGCAAAGCCCGTGCCCGCACGCGCATAACAATTCGTTCAAGACAGATGCCCCTTTCGGCGGCTAAAACGCCCCGCGAGTGACATTTATCTCATTTTACTGCTGGCCGACCACGCCGATCGGCCAGCCGAGGAGCACCCACAGATGAATAGCATCCGATGGTGGCGCGCTGTCGCGGTAGTAGCACTACTCGCGGCGGCGTTTTTGCTGCCCGCCCAGCCCGCTGCCGCCGCGACCAAGGTTATCTACGACGACGCCCTAGCCATAGGCTGGGACAACTGGTCGTGGGCCGAGGTCAGCCTGAGCGCCACATCTCCCACCCACAGCGGCAGCCACAGCATCCAGGTGACCTACAGCGCCTGGTCGGGCCTCTACCTGCACCACGCCGGGCTGGCCACGGCTGGCTACACCACCCTGCGCTTCTTCATCCACGGCGGAACCGCAGGCGGCCAGGGCATCATGGTCTGCGCCAGCAGCGGCTGCTCCACCGCCACCCACAAGGATGTGAACGCCGTGGCCAACGCATGGACCCGGATCGACATCCCGCTGAGCGAGCTGGGCAGCCCCGCCATGATCACCGACCTTGAGTGGCAGGCAGGCAAAAGCGCCCTGGACACGCTCTACATCGACGACATCGCGCTGGTGCGCGACGACTCGGCGGCAGCGCCCTCGCTCGGCGGCGGCAGCCTGCGCCCCAGCGCCCTGCCCGCCGACGGCACCAGCAAGGCGCTCATCCAGGTGGCGGCCAGCGACCCGCAGGGCCTGGCCGACATCGCCAGCATCACCGTGGACGCCAGCGCCGTGGGCGCGGGCAAGGTGGCGCTGCGCGACGACGGCAACAGCGGCGACGGCGCGGCGGGCGATGGCACCTACGCCGGGGCATTCGCCGTGCCCGGCGGCGTGGCCAGCGGCGAGTACGCCCTGACCGCCACCGCCACCGACAAGGCGGGCAACACATCCAGCACCGCGCTGGGCAATCTGGTGGTGCTGGCCAATGCGGGCGGCAGCGTGCCAGCCGCCCTCCCACAGCGCTTCGGCTGGGGCACCAACGAGTGGAGCTACGACGACAGCCAGGACTGGCAAAAGCAGAGCGGCGTGCCCTGGGACTACATGTACAACTACATCACCTACGAGTGGTACACCGACCCAGGCCACTGGGGCAACTACGTGCAGCAGCTGACCCAAAGCTCGTGGCGGCGCGGCGTCACCCCCGTGATCAGCGTGTACATGATGCTGGCGGCGGGCGGCAACAGCGGCGAGGGCGGCGCGGTCTACGCCCAGAAGCTCCAGAGCGCCTCTACCGTCAGCAGCTACCTGGCCGCGCTCCAGAAGGCGGCGGAGGACGCCAAGGGCGACAAGCCCGTGATCTTCCAGCTGGAGCCAGATTTCTACGGCTTTATGCAGCAGCTTAGCAACGATGCCGCCAAGCGCCCGGCGGGCGTGCGCGCCGACGACCCCACGTCCTTCCCGGTGGCCCTGAATATCAGCGGCTACCCCAACACGCTGGCGGGCTTTGGCAGGCGCATGGTCGACGTCATCCGCCAGACCGCACCCAACGTGCTGATCGCGCCCCACGCCAGCATGTGGGCCACCAACGGCGACCCCAACAACGGCACGCCCGCCGACACCATCGCCATAGCCCAGCGCACCGCCGATTTCATGGGCGCGATGGGCGGCGACCAGGCCGACTTCTATATCGTCGAGTGGAGCGACCGCGATGCGGGCAGCGGCATCCGCGCCTGGTGGGACGACACCGACCAGTCGCTGCCGCGATTCACCCGCGCCCTGCTGTGGGAAAACGCCCTCTCGGCCCGCGCCAAGAAGCGCCTAGCGCTCTGGCAGGTGCCGGTGGGCAACATGGGCCTGGACAACAGCTGGTACCACTACCAGGACAACAAGGCCGCCTACATCTTCCGGCACCAGAGCGCGCTGGCCAAGGCGGGCGTGTTCGCCGTGCTGTTCGGCGCGGGCACCGACCATATGACCCGCCCCTCCACCGATGGCGGCTTTGTCACCGCCAAGGCCGGCCTGGCCTACGCCGCGCCCGGCGCGCCCAGCGGCCTCACTTCGCTGGGCGCCAGCCGCGTGCTGGCCTCGTTGCGCTGGGCACCCAGCGCCGAGGCCGACGTGGTGGGCTACCGCCTGACTGCCAGCGGGCCAGGCGGGAACACCGTGGTGGATGTGGGGCCGCAGAACAGCGCCACCGTGCTGCTGCCCGTGGCGGGCAGCTACAGCGTCACCGTGGCCGCGCTCGATTCACAGGGCAACATCAGCCCGGCCTCCGCCGCTATCAGCGTCACCACCGACGCCACCGCGCACACCCTCTTCTTCCCCATCGCTGGCCGCTAGGCTGCCGCGAACAAGCCGGGGCGGCAGCACACGCCGCCCCGCTTTTTTGCAAACGTAGCCGCCGCCGCAGCGCGGCAGGAGCGCTTCGGTTGGGATTATGGCCAGTAGCCCACCTGCGGCACCTTCGCCGGATGGGCCAGGCCGCTGTTTGAAACATTCCCCAGCACGCTTGAATCACCCCCCGCGCCTTATCGCAAAAAACCACCCATAGCTCCTATTTCCTTGGTGTCTTGGAGTTTTGGTGGTAAAAAATCCTCGCGCCTTCGTATCTTCGTGGTAAAACGGTCGCCTGTGCTCCCTTGCGTCTTCGAGGCTAGCGGCCCTCACGTCTCCATCTCGCGGCGGATGCCAGCGGCCAAACCTGTGCTATACTTGCGCCCAAACCACATAGCAACGACGAAGACAGCGAAGCAGTACGCGCGCCGCCCGCAACCCAGCGAGCCGGGGAGAGTGCAAGCCCGACCAGACCGCCCGCGCCGAACCCATCGCCAGAGTCGCACCCGAGCCGCCCCGCGCGGGAAGGAGTGCCGGAAGCCCACCGTGACTAGGGCGCGCCCTCGGCCATCGGCTGGCGGCGGCAGAGTGGGGGCCACACGGCCCCAAGCAAGGTGGTACCACGGGAACTCCCGCCCTTGAGCAAGACGCTCAAGGGCTTTTTTGCGCCCGCTATTTCAGACACCCAAGGAGGGAACCATGCGACTCTCAACCCTGTTTGGCCGCACGCTGCGCGAGGCCCCGAGCGAGGCCGACCAGCGCGGCCACCAGCTGGCCCTGCGCGCCGGGCTGGTGCGCCAGGTGCAGGCTGGCAGCTTCGCGCTGCTGCCGCTGGGCATGCGCGTGCTGCGCCGCATCGAGGCAATCATGCACCACGAGCTGGCCGCCATCGGCGCGCAGGAGTTCCGCACCCCGATCATCCAGGCCCAGACCGCCTGGGAGAAGAGCGGGCGGCTGGAGAGCTACGGCCCGCTGATGCTGCGGCTGGCCGACCACGGCGAGCGCCCGCTGATCGTGGCCCCGACCCACGAGGAGGCCGTGGCCGAGCTGGCCGCCCGCGAGGTGGCCTCGTACCGCCAGATGCCGCAGATCGTCTACCAGATCCACACCAAGTACCGCGACGAGACGCGGGCCAAGGGCGGCCTGATGCGCATGCGCGAGTTCACCATGCTGGATGCCTATAGCCTGGACAGCAGCGCCGCCGGGCTGGATGCCAGCTACGAGCTGCTGGCCGGGGCCTTCGAGCGCATCTTCACGCGCTGCGGTGTGCGCTTCGGCGCGGTGGATGCCGACGCGGGCGAGATGGGCGGCAGCGAGCCGCGCGAGTACATGGCCCACTCGGCCAGCGGCGAGGATGTGCTGGCCATCTGCACCGACTGCGGCTACGCGGCCAACATCGAGGTGGCCGAAGCCGACTACACCGCCGATACCGCGCAGGGCGAGCAGGCCATGGAGGAGATCGCCACACCGCACACCGCCACCATCGCCGATCTGGCCGCGCTGCTGGGCATACCGGCATCAGCCACCGCCAAGGCGGTGTTCTTCGATACGCCGGAGCGCGGGCTGGTGTTCGCGGTCATCCGGGGCGACCTTGAGGTGAACGAGCTGAAGCTGCGGCGAGCGGCGGGCGTCTCGGCGCTGCGCCCGGCCAGCGCCGAGCAGATCGCGGCGGCGGGCGCGGTGGCGGGCTACGCCTCGCCGGTGGGGCTGGGCGTGGCGAGCGAGCTGGGCAGCGCGGGGGTGCTGGTGGTGGCCGACGCCAGCGTGGCGGGACAGGCCGCGCTGGTGGCCGGGGCCAACCGCGCGGGCTACCACCTGCGCGGCGTGCGCTACGGGCGCGACTGGCAGGCCACCCTGGTGGCCGACATCGCCAGCGTGCGCGAGGGCGACGCCTGCCCGCGCTGCGGCGAGCCGCTGGCATGTGTGCGCGGCGTGGAGATCGGGCACATCTTCAAGCTAGGCACGCGCTTCGCCAGCGCGCTGGGCGCGCTGTTCCTGGATGCCGATGGCAGCGAGAAGCCGATCGTCATGGGGTCGTACGGCATCGGGCTGGAGCGGCTGCTGCAGATCATCATCGAGCAGCACAGCGACGAGCGCGGCATCATCTGGCCGTACGAGGTCGCGCCGTTCCAGGTGCATCTGGTGCGGCTGGGCAAGGGCGAGGAGGCCCGCGCCGAGGCCGAGGCGATCTACCGCGAGCTGCAGGCCAGGGGCACGCAGGTGCTCTACGACGACCGCGACGAGAGCGCCGGGGTCAAATTCAACGACGCCGACCTGATCGGCATCCCGCTGCGGGTGGTGGTGAGCGAGCGGCTGCTGGCCGCAGGCCAGGTGGAGGTGAAGGCGCGCGACGGCGCGGCACGCACGCTGGCGCGCGGCGATCTGTACGCGCTGCTCTAGTGTGGGCAGACGTGTTACTGCCCTTGCCCTATCGGTGAAAGAACGACAACCCCTATCTTCACGCCGATATGGTATCTTATATCCGACAGTTATTGGCAAGGGAGCAATGGCGCTCCCCAACCTTCACAGAAGTGAGGTGTCTCAATGAAGCGACACACCGTGCTCATCCCACTCGACGGCTCGCAGTTCAGCCGCGAGATCGTACCACACATACTCCGCCGGTTCGCGCCGGAAGAGTGCAGGCTCATCCTGCTGCGGGTGGGGCATATGCCGCACGGGCTGATCGGGGCATCGCCTCGCCCGATCGGCAGTCACTGGCCAGTCAACGGATATACACGCGCTGAAGACGTATCGCGCGCCTACCACCCGATCTACTCGACCCAGGAGGAAGAGAGCGAGCGGGCGCGTCTGATCGATTCGGAGCATGCGCTCAAGGGCATGCTGGAGCAAGCAGGGTACGAGGTACGCGTGATCGCCCAGTTCGGCGATCCAGCCGAGGAGATCATCACCGCTATTCGGCAGCTCAATGCCGATTTCGTCGCGATGGCCATCCACGGTCGGCAGGGCTTCCGGGCGTTCTTGCCCTCGGGCATATCGTCCCAGGTGCTGCGGCGCTCTTCCGTTCCAGTGCTGCTCTTCCAGCCGCTCGCTCGCGGCGCGCAACCGGTTACCACGTCCCATAAGGATGGCTACTATCATAAGAGCGCGATGTGATTGACCTGATCAATCACGGGTAGCACCAGTGCATATCCGGCAGCGCCGCAGCCAGCAGCTTGTGAGGGCGAACAGAAGCCCTCGGAAGGGTGCTGGGGCGGCGCTGTTTTGTGTGGTGGGCACGGCAGAACGCACCGCTAGAAAGTTGTGATGAGGCTATGAGCCAACCTATAGGGGCCACAAGCTCTACCGACAACATAGCGCACGCCCCGAGCGACCCCGCCCAAGCGCCATCCTCAGCTTTACCCCCTTCGTTGGTTCAGTCTACATCATCCGAGGATCGTACAACCCCTATGCAGGAACTACTCGACGAAAACGCTAGAACGCGCCAGATCCGCGCCGAGCTGCGCGACATCCTGAACGTCGTGCTGCGCGCGGGCCAGCTGCTGCTGGAGAACAGCGCCAACACCGCCCGTGTCGAAGACACCATGCGGCGCACCGCCATCGCGCTCGGCGCGCAGAGCCTCGACACCCACGTGACGCCCACCGGCATCTTTGTCACCATCCACAGCAACGACGAGCACCGCACGCGCATCCTGCGCATCGTGGGCCACGGCGTCGACCTCAGCCGCGTCGAGGCCGTGCTTGAGGCGCTGCACGAGCTAGAGGATGGCAAGTTCGACCGCGCCCAGATGGCCGCGCGGCTGGAAGAGATCGCCAAGCAGCCCCGCGAGTACAGCAAGGTCTTCACCGCAGTGTCGGTGGGCGTGGCCGGTGCGAGCTTCTGCGTGCTGTTCGGCTGCGGCTTCTGGGAGTTCGTGGTGGTGTTTATCTCGGGCTTCCTGATGCAGTTTATCCGCGCCGAGCTGAACCACCGCCACGCCAACCGGCTGCTGATGACGGGCATCGTCTCAGCCGCAGTCACATGCTTTGCGCTGCTGTTCACCACGCTGCTGAACCAGAACGCCGAGGCCATCGGCGCGCTGCTGCCCTGGCTGCCCACCCCCCACGCCGACCCGGCGCTGGCGGTGGCGGCGGGCGGCATCCTGCCCATCCCCGGCATCCTGATGGTCAGCTCGATCGCCGACCTGTTCCGCGGCGATACCCTGGCGGGCATGGCGCGCTCCACCATCGCGCTGCTCACGATCTTTGCGATCAGCATCGGCATCTGGCTGGTGCTGCTGACCATCCAGATGACCACCGGCCTCAAGCTTGAGATCAAGACATCCAGCATGCCGCCCATCCTCACCACGCTGATCGCGGGCGGGTTCGGCGCGGCGGGCTTCGGCATCGTGTTCGACGTGCCGCGCCGCAGGATCTTCTTCGCCGGGCTGGTCGGCTCGGTGGCCACGGGCGTGCGCTGGGTGGCCGTGCAGAAGGGCGGCATCCCGCTTGAGGCGGCGGCGCTGCTGGCCGGCATCGGCATCGCGCTGATCAGCGAGCTGTGGGCCATGATCTTCAAGGCCCCCACCTCGATGTTCACCATCGCGGGCTTCATCCCGCTGGTGCCCGGCGTGTTCTCGTTCCGGGCCATCCTCAACTTCGCCGAGGCCAAGTATACCGAGGGCACCACCGACATGGTGCGCGCCCTGCTGATTACCATGTCGGTGGCCGCCGGTATGGGCATCGTCACCGCGATGACCCGCATCCGCCCCAACGCGCCCAAGCAGGTGGTGATCGCCCGCAACAGCCTCAACCCAAGCGCCGCAACGCTTGAGCAGCCCTAGCGGGCCATCGACCGACCGGCACACAAGCGCCCCGGCGGAAATCCGCTGGGGCGCTGCTTTTTGGCTTTGGGATTGCGCTAGGCGGGCTGGATGGCGAGGCGCAGGCTGCCCAGGGCGTACTCAATACCCGCCTCTAGGTCGCTCAGGGTCAGCACGCCATCGAGGTCGACGCCGATCTGCACCATGGTCTGCGCGATCTCGGCCCCGATGCCAGTGAAGATCACCAGGGTGCCCAGCAGGCTGGCCGCCCGAGCGGTCTGCAGCAGGTACTGCGCCACAAAGGTGTCGACGATCGCCACGCCAGTTATGTCGATTATCACTGCGTCGGCGCTGTGCTCGGTGATCTTGGTGAGCAGCGCCTCCATCACCACGCCTGCGCGGTTGCTGTCGATCGCGCCGATCAGGGGCAACACCAGGATGCCGCTATAGATCGGGATGATCGGCGTCGACAGCTCGTTCACCAGCACCGCCAGGCGGTCGGCCTCGCTGCGCCGCAGCAGCAGGTCGCTCTGGCGCTCCTCGGCGGCGCGGGCGGCTGCGGCGCGGATCTGCTCCTGCTCGCGCAGCACCAGGGCGATCGCCGCGTCGTTCATGGCCAGCATCAGCGGCGAGAGCTGGCCGATCACGTGGCGGGCCTCGGCAGCGTGGCCAGCATCCAGCAGGGCGGCCTGCAGTGCCTCGGCCCCAGCCAGCAGCGACGAGAGCGCCAGCCCCGATGCGGCGAACTGCTGCGCCATAGCCCGCGCGTCGGCCTCGGGCGTCAGCAGATAGTCGGCCAGCTGCTCGCCCAGGCGGCGCAGCAGCGCGGGGTGCAGCGTGCCTCGGTTGTCCAGCGCGCGGGCGTGCATGGCCTGCTGCACAGCGGGGTAGAAATCGGCTGTCTGCATGGTCATACCTTCGTCACAATCACGCCGTACAGATCCAGCGGCGACTCCTCCTGGCCTGCCTCATCGCCGCGCCACTGCGCCACGCCATTCCACTCGCTCAGCGGGATGATGCCGGGCTGCTCGATCTGCCACGGCCCCAGCAGCTCGCGCACCTCGTCGAGCGTGCGCGGCTGCACCGGCGAGCCCAGCTGGCGGTACATAGCCGCAAACGAGCTGGATGCGAAGCGCGCCACATCGGCTGGCTCGCCCGCCAGCCACGAGATGGCCAGCTTCGAGCCGGGGGCGCACCAACGGTAGAGCGCGCCCAGAATATCGCGCAGCACCGGCAGATCGAAGAAGTAGGCAACGCCGATGAAGCTGATGCCCACCCGCCGCTCGCCGCCGAAGTGCTCATCCGCAGCATCCAGAATGCCTGCGATGTCGGTCAGATTCGACTGGATGTAGCGCACCAGCGGGTTGTCGCCGATGATCTCGCGCCCATAGGCCACGATCACTGGGTCGTGGTCGTTGTAGAGCACGCGGGCCGTGGGTACCAGATCGTGGATGTAGCCCACCGTCGGCAGTCCGCTGGCTAGGTCGATCAGGCAGCCCAGCCCGGTGTCAGCCAGGCGGGCGGCGGCGTCGTACATGAACCAGCGGTTGAGCCGCGCGCCGCTGCGGCTGGATGGCATGAGCCGCAGCAGCTGCTCGGCGGCCACACGGTCGGCCTCGAAGTTGTTGGTTCCGCCTAGGAAGTAGTCGTAGATTCGCCCTGCGTTCGGAGTGGATGTGTCGATTTCCATGATGCCCGACCTTTATCAGAACAGGGTGCCATTCCACATGGCCGCCTACGCAGCCCGCTTTCTGCCCGCGCCAGCTGGGCGCTTCGCGGTAGAAAACGTACGTGTGTAGTAGCTTCGGATGCAGGGCGATGATACTGCAAGTGATCGCATAAGTCAATGAAAATGAATAATCCGTTAGGAGTCGTTGTGCGGCTTGCTTCTGCCAAGCGCCCCGCGCGGCGCACAAAAGGGCGGCGGTGGCAATGCCACCGCCGCCCTGCCGCCTACCGCGAGCGATAGGCGCTACCGACTAGATCTCCCAGTGCTCGGGCGTGCGCCAGAGGTTCGAGAGGATCAGCTGGCGAACGAAGACCATCTCCTTCGGCAGCCGGTCAAACATCTTGGTGAACAGCTCCTCGTGGAGCAGCAGCTCCTGCACCCACTCCTCGCGGTCCACCGACATCAGCTCGTGGAAGCGCTCCGCAGAGAAGTCCTCCATCCCGCGCCAGTCGAGGTCGCAGTAGCGGGGCATCCAGCCGATCGGGCCCTCGGTCGAGACCGCGCGGCCACGGGCGCGCTCGACCACCCACTTCAGCACGCGCATGTTGTCGCCGAAGCCCGGCCACAGGAACTTGCCGTTCTCATCCTTGCGGAACCAGTTCACGCCGAAGATGCGGGGCGGGTTGGCCACGGTGCGGCCAAACTGCAGCCAGTGGTTGAAGTAGTCACCCATGTGGTAGCCACAGAAGGGCAGCATCGCCATCGGGTCGCGGCGAACCTGGCCGATCGTGCCAGCCGCAGCAGCCGTCATCTCCGAGCCCATCGTGGCGGCCAGGTAGACGCCGTAGGTCCAGTTGAAGGCCTGGTACACCAGCGGCATCAGGGTCGAGCGGCGGCCACCGAAGATGAAGGCCTGGACGGGCACGCCCGCCGGGTCTTCCCAGGCCGGGTCGATCGAGGGGCACTGGCTGGCCGGGGCCGTGAAGCGGGCGTTCGGGTGCGCCGCCTTGCGGCCGCAGTCCGGAGTCCAGTCCTGGCCGGTCCAGTCGATCAGGTGCGCGGGTGGGTTCTTGGTCATGCCCTCCCACCACACGTCGCCGTCATCGGTCAGGCCGACGTTGGTGAAGATGGTGTTCGACTTGGCCGACTCCATCGCGTTCGGGTTGGTCTCATACGAGGTGCCAGGCGCGACGCCGAAGTAGCCGCTCTCGGGGTTGATGGCGCGCAGCGTGCCATCCTCGCCGGGCTTGATCCAGGCGATGTCGTCGCCGACGGTCGTGACCTTCCAGCCCTCGTCGGTAAACGCGGGGGGCGGGATGAGCATCGCGAAGTTGGTCTTGCCACAGGCCGAGGGGAAGGCGGCGGCCACGTAGGTCTTCTCGCCCTGGGGATCCTCGACGCCAAGGATGAGCATGTGCTCGGCCAGCCAGCCCTCGTCGCGGGCCATCGTCGAGGCGATGCGCAGCGCGAAGCACTTCTTGCCCAGCAGCGCGTTGCCGCCGTAGCCCGAGCCGTACGACCAGATCGAGCGCTCCTCGGGGAAGTGCACGATGTACTTCTGGTCCTTGTTGCAGGGCCAGGCCACATCCTTCGCGCCGGTCTCCAGCGGAGCGCCGACCGAGTGCACGCAGGGCACGAAGTCGAAGCCATTGTTCAGGTACTCGTGCACCTGCTTGCCCATGCGGGTCATAATCCGCATGTTCACCACCACATAGGGCGAGTCGCTGATCTCAACGCCGTACTGGGCGATCGGCGAGCCGAGCGGGCCCATGCAGAAGGGGATGACATACATCGTGCGACCCTTCATCGCGCCGTCGAACAGCTTGGCCAGGGTCTCCTTCATCTCCTTGGGGTGGACCCAGTTGTTCGTGGGGCCGGCATCGTCCTTCGAGATGCTGCAGATGAAGGTGCGGTCCTCGACACGAGCGACATCGCCGGGGTCCGAGCGGGCCAGGAAGCTGTTGGGGCGCTTGGCCTCGTTCAGCTTAATGAAGGTGCCCGCCTCCACCAGCTTGGTGCACATCGCATCGTATTCCTTCTGCGACCCATCGCACCAGTAGACAGAGTCGGGCTTAACAAGCTGAGCGATTTCCTCAACCCAGCTGATCAGTTTCTGATTGCGAACATATTCCGGAGCACTCATGGCTACCTCCGCCATCGTTTGGTACGAACGTTGGTGTTCGTTTGCTTGCTTGGCCTAAGTATACGCCATCCGCCACCGTTCCAGCGTGAAGATAGTACAACGCGCCGTTAAAGGAATTAGGGGTGAGAAAAAGTCTCATTCCACTTATTCCTGTGATGCGCCTATCATATCATAGATGATAGTTGCTTCGTCAAAAAGCGATATCAAAGCCTTAAATTATTATATTTGAGTAAGACACTATAGATAGAGAAGTTTCTTACGCATCATGGGGATTATCTTCAATAAAAATGTGCCGCGCATGTGGCCATGCGCGGCACGTGGACCCAAGAAGCTTTTCTTACCGAGCGATCGACACCGCCATCGCGCTCGGCGCGTCTGGCTCGCCGGTGTGCATGAGCGCCCGCAGCTCGCCCTCGCACAGGGGCAGCAGCAGGGGCTTCTCAAAATACAGCTCCACCGCGAGATCGCTCATCCGCCGACGCAGCGCCGGAGTGGGGATCGAGGCGATCACCACAACGCGGGTGGCCGGATTCACTGTCTTGATCCGCTGAATAAGCTTCAGCGCATGAGATTGGTGCTGAGACGGGTCGATCAACAGCAGGTCGGGCCAGCGTTGCTGCATCAGCGACCAGCCGTCCTGGATGTTCGACGCTATCTTCAGATCCACAGTTGACGCAATCTGGGATATCACTGCGCCGGTTATCTTCGCCGCCTGAGCGTCGGCGTCGATTATCAGGATATATGGGTTCATCCCTGGTCGCTGCTCTTCCTGACGATGAACGATTAGGTGCATATCGCCCCAACCATCGTCAAACAATGGCAAACATAGCGCCCACTGCAAAAATGGTACGCCACGCTGCGAGGGGCCGCTTGGCTCTCAAGTGTACTGGTATTCGGTGCGATCTGGAGTTCAGAAGCGACAACAAAGCGTGGGGAAGGCACAACTTGCAAAAAATAATCGCGCCAGCGTGCGGCTGGCGCGAACCCAGAGCGTATTTCAGCGGGGCTGTGGTGACAAGCGGGCGACCGCTATAAACACAGTATTTTTGGCGATCAGGCTGCTGTCGCGAGTGCCGATAGTGGCTACAACCCGCCGCAGCGCTAGCGCTCGTAGCTGCGCGCGGCGCGCTGATACGCGCTGGCGAACAGGTAGCGGCCCACACCATTCGCCGCCACCTCTTTGATAGCTAGGCGGTGCGCCGCAAGATCATCAAGATAGGCGCGGGCCTCATCGGCGTTCAGGCCGATGCTCTCGGCCACCTCGCGCACGGTCAGCGCGCAACCTGGATTATCGCGCAGAAGGCCCACCACACGCTCGACATTTGCCAGAGTCTTTACTGAGACGCTCATCGGAATTTCCTCCTGCTGCCACACCCAAATGCCCATACTAGCAGCATAAACTATGCCATTGGGCCGCGCCATGTGGCATCGCCGAAGAAACGTCCGTAGTCGCGCGAGAGGAACTTCTCGATCTCGGCGCGCCTGTCGCCCAGCGTGAACGGCTCGCCGTGGCCAGGGTGGCAGCGCGCAGTGTCGGGCCAGGCCAGCACCACCTGCCGCAGGGTGCGCAGGGTGGTCTGGAAGCCCTCGGTGGACCATGTGCGCCCCGGCCCCCCGCTGAAGATGGTGTCGCCCACGATCACATCATCGCCACCCTCGACCGCCAGGCAGATCATGTCCTCGGTGTGGCCCGGCGTCTCGTGCACCGCCACCGCCCCGCTGCCGATGGCGATCCGCTCGCCGTGCAGCACCAGCTGGTCGGGCGCGACATCGCGGATGTAGGGGCCGCGCCGCGAGAGCACCGGCACACCGAGGCGGCGGCGCATCTCGCCCAGCGCGCCCACGTGGTCGGGGTGGGTGTGGGTCAGCACGATCAGGGTGGGCGTGGTGCCGCTCAGCAGCCGCATGAGCGCCTCGGGGTCGGCCCCAGGGTCGATCAGCGCGCTCTGGCGGGTCTCGGGGCAGACCAGGGCGTAGGTGTTCATCGGCCAGGGGCCGACGGATCTGCTGCGAAGTTCAAGGATGCTCATGGGCCTTCACCTCCAAAAAATAGGCTGGCATGTGCTGCTAGGATGATACTACGGCGGGCGAGCAAAAGGCGCGCGCAGCATCTACGGGTTAGGTTCGTTTTCACGCTATGGGCAAAGCCCCGGCATACGATCGCCGAGGCAGCAGGGGTTGGGCATGCAGCGTGCTCCCCGCTATTGTACCGAGAATAAAGCAGGGTTTCAAGCGATGGGTAGGCCAGCAGCAGGGCTTCTGCGTTCTCGTTCGGCAGCACGTTTTTACCACCAAGGCTCCAAGGATCAAAACAGCCGATCCACCACGAAGACACGAAGGAAAAAACAACCGCCGCAGAGCCGGTTTTCCGCATGCGGGCGGATTCCTTGACAGTGTGTAGGGCTTGCCGTATACTCGAAATATCGTATTAAAAGCCGTTAACTTTCGACCCAGAGCGAAGACAACCTAGCACCAAGCGCGTGCTTCTGCCCGACACAGATGTTGGCCGTTTTCCAGGCCACAGTGTGTTGTTTTTTGTGTTTCCGTCAGACTCTTGAAGGAGAAGTATGAACGGCAAGCGAATCTCTCAGTTTGCGAGCGTGCTCGTCGGCGGGATCTTGTTCGCCTCGTGTGGCACCACCCCCGCGAGCACCCCCGCAGCCACCGCGCCCGCCGCAGCCACCACGGCTGCCACCGCCATCACCGAGACGGTGACGGCAGCAGCCACCGCCGAGGCCACCGCAGCAGCCACCGCCGAGGCAGCGGCTACCGCCGAGGCCACCGCAGCAGCCACCAGCGAAGCAAATTCCCCCAGCGGCGCAGTACCCACCGGCAATGGCGAGGCGATCACCTTCGGCCTCGTGCTGGTTGGCCCGATCAACGACGGCGGCTGGAACCAGGCCGTGTACGAGGGCGCGAAGTACGCCGAGGCCAAGATCACCGGCTCCAAGCTGGTCTACATCGACAAAGTCAACCCCGCCGACAAGCCCAACGTGACCATCCCGCAGGTGGTCGATGAGCTGATCGCCCAGGGCGCGAAGCTGGTGATCACCAACTCCGCCGAGTTCAGCGACGGCACGATCGAGTCGGCCACCGCCCACCCGGATGTGAAGTTCATCCACCTTTCCGGCGACGCCGTGCTGAAGGGCACCGCGCCCGAGAACATGGGCAACCTGATGGGCCGCATGGAGTTCGGCAAGATGATCGCTGGCTGCGCCGCCGCGCTCCAGACCGAGTCGGGCAAGATCTCCTACCTCGGACCGCTGATCGACCCGGAGACCCTGCGCCTGACCAACTCGGTCTACCTGGGCGCGAAGTACTGCTGGGAGACCTACCGCAGCAAGCCCGCCAGCGAGCTGGCCTTCGACGTGACCTGGATCGGCTACTGGTTCAACCTGCCAGGCCAGACGCTCGACCCGACCAAGGTCGCCAACGACTTCATCAACGCCGGCAGCGACGTGATCCTCTCGGGCATCGACACCACCGAGGCGCTGGTGGAGGCCGACAAGGCCACCAAGGCGGGCAAAAAGGTCTACGCCATCCCCTACGACTTCAAGGATGTCTGCAGCCAGGCCCCCGACGCCTGCCTGGGCGTACCCTACTTCAACTGGGGCCCCTCGCTGACCAAGGTGCTGGCCAGCGTGCAGGACGGCAGCTTCAAGCAGAGCTGGGACTGGATCGGCCCCGACCCGAGCGATATCAACAACCCCGACACCAGCATGATCGGCTTTGTCGAGGGCGCGGCGCTCACCCCGGAGAACAAGACCACGCTGGACGAGTTCACCAAAAAGCTCACCAGCGGCGAGATCGATCTCTACACCGGCCCGCTGAACTGGCAGGATGGCAGCACCTTCCTGGCGGCGGGCGAGAAGGCCGACGACCAGAAGATCTGGTACGCCCAGCAGCTGCTCGAAGGCATCAAGGGCCAGAGCACCTCGAAGTAGCAGGACAGACATGACGGTATGATACGGTGGCGGAGTGGTATGATGAGTACATCATAGCATCCCGCCGCCGTATCAGCTTTCTGACCAAAGAAACCATGAACGTAGAGATCCGCAATCTGACCAAGACCTTCGGCCCGCTGCGCGCCAACGACTCGCTGACCCTGAGCTTCGCCGCCGGGCAGATCCACGGCGTGCTGGGGGAAAATGGCGCGGGCAAAAGTACGCTGATGAAGCTGCTCTCAGGCTTCCTCAAGCCCGACGCGGGCGAGATCCTGCTGGATGGCAGGGCCGCGCAGCTCGGCTCGCCTGCCAGGGCGCTCCAGGCGGGCGTGGGCATGGTGCACCAAGACCCGCTCGACATCCCGGCGTTTACCGCGATCGAAAATTTCTACTGTGGCAGCCATCGCCTAGCGATGCGCAACCGCACCGAGGCGCGCCGCAAGCTGGCCGAGCTTGCGGCGCGTTTTGGTTTTGCCGTCGACCCCGACGCCCAGATCGCCAGCCTGACGGTGGGCCAGCGCCAGCAGCTAGAGATCATGCGCCTGCTGGCGGGCGGCGCGCGGCTGCTCATCCTCGATGAGCCAACCACCGGCATCAGCGCGGCCCAGGCGCGGGCGCTGTTCGCGGCGCTCAAGCGGCTGGCCGCCGACGGCGCGACGGTGCTGTTTGTCTCGCACAAGCTAGATGAGGTGGCCGAGCTGTGCGACACGGTGAGCGTGCTGCGGGCTGGGAAGCTGGTGGGCGCTGGCCAGATGGCCATGCCCCAGCCCCAGGCCACCCTGCTCGACCTGATGTTCGGCAGCGCAGGCCCGCAGCACGCCGAGGCCCTGCCCGAGCGCGCGACCGCCAGCGGCGATGCCCCGCCCACCTGGCAGCTGCGCGATCTGAAAGCCCGCGAGGGTGTGGTGCGGCTGCGCGGCGTCAGCCTCGACATCCCGGCGGGCGCGTCGGTGGGCCTGGCGGGCATGGAGGGCAGCGGGCAGCAGGTGCTGCTGCGGCTGCTGGCCGGCAGCCTGCCGCCCACCGGCGGCACCATCACGGTCGGCGGCACCGACCTGACCGGCGCGGCCATGCGGCGGTTCCGCGATGCCGGGGTGGAGTATTTGCCCGCCGACCGCCTGAGCGACGGCGTGATCGGCTCGTTCTCGCTCCAGGAGCACTTCGCGCTGCTGCGCCCCGCCAGCGAGCGGCTGCTCAACCCACAGGCCGCGCTGGAGTCGGCGCAGGAGGCGATCGCCTCGTACAACATCAAGGCCACGCCCAGCACGCCGATCGCATCGCTCTCGGGCGGCAACCAGCAGCGAGCCATGCTGGCCCTGGTGCCACCGGATGCGCGCGGCATCCTGCTGGATCAGCCTACGCGCGGCCTGGATGTGGCCTCATCGCAGGTGGTGTGGGAGAAGATGCACGCCCGCCGCACCCAGGGCGCATCGGTGGTGTTCGCATCGGCAGATCTGGATGAAATTCTCGAAAATAGCGACTTTGTGCTGGTGTTTTTTGCGGGAAAGCTCTCGCCGCTGCTGCCGCGCGCATCGCTCGACTTTGCGCGGCTCGCCGAGCTGATCGGCGGCATTGGATTTGACGACCACGGGTTCAGCGCCGCGCAGGGCGCGGCCAGCCCGGCGGAGGCCCAAGCGTGACAACTTCATCTGCATCCCCTAAACCCCAGTGGCGCTCCGGCGCGCTGTTCCTGCTGATCGCCATCGGCGGCGCGCTGATCTTCACCACGCTGGTGCTGCTGGCCTCGGGCACGCCCGTGCTCGAAAGCTACCAGCTCATCCTCACCGGCTGGGCCTCGACCCCGCCGCGCCTAGCCGACACCGTGATGGTTGCCGCGCCGCTGCTGCTGTGCGCGGCGGGGCTGGCCGTCACCTTCAGCGCGGGCCTCTACAACCTGGGCGTCGAGGGCCAGATCGGCCTGGGCGCGGTATTCGCCTACGGCGCGCTGCGGGCCATGCCGGGCGCGCCGCCAGCCCTGCTGTGGGCCGCCAGCTTTGCGGCGGGCGCGCTGG
Source organism: Chloroflexia bacterium SDU3-3 (assembly GCA_009268125.1). Classification (NCBI taxonomy): domain Bacteria; kingdom Bacillati; phylum Chloroflexota; class Chloroflexia; species Chloroflexia bacterium SDU3-3. The sequence goes on from WBOU01000013.1 coordinate 84,741, forward strand.
GCGGCGCGCTGTGGGCCTTGGTGGCCGCGCTGCTGAAGCGCTACGGGCGCGTGAGCGAGATCTTCGCGGGCCTGGGCCTGAACTTCCTAGCCACCGGTGTGCTGATGTTTATGATCGCCGGGCCGTGGCGCAAGGCGGGCAGCATCTCGGTGGTCAGCACCGACCAGCTGCCCAAGGATGTGTGGCTGCCCACCATCAGCGCGCTGCGGCTGGCCCCCGCCGCGCCGGTGCTGGCGCTGCTGGCGCTGGGGCTGGTGTGGTTCCTGCTCACCCGCAGCCGCTGGGGGCTTTCGGTGCGCGCCACCGGCCTGAACGCCAGCGCGGCGGAGCGCATGGGCACGCCGGTGACGCTGCGCATGTTCCAGGCGCTGGCGCTCTGCGGGGCGCTGGCAGGCATGGCGGGCGCGATCCAGGTGCTGGGCGTCTACCACGCGCTCATCCCCACCGTCTCTAGCGGGCTGGGCCTGCTGGCGCTGCTGGTGGTGCTGCTGATCGGCTCGCGATCGCTGCTGGCGCTGCCCGTGGTGGTGCTGTTCGCGGCCTTCGCCACAGGCAGCCTCCAGCTGCCGCTGGTGCTAGGGGCCGACAGCAGCATCGCGGGCGTGTTGCAGGATGCGCTGGTGCTGTTCGCGCTGATCGGGCGCGGCGTGATGAGTAGAAAATAGCTTCAAATAGGGAAATATGGACACATCGCAACTGCTTATCGATGCCGCCGCCGTGCTGGCGAGCGCCTCGCCGCTGGTGATCGCGGCTCTGGCCGAGATGATCAGCGAGCGCGCCGGGGTGGTGAACCTCTCGCTCGACGGCAAGATGCTGCTGGCCGGGATGGTCGGCTTCGCGGTGGCCTACAACACCGGCAGCGTGGGGCTGGGCTTCATGGCGGCGGCGCTGCTGGGCGGGCTGGTGGCGCTCATCCTGTGCTTCGTGAGCCTGAGCCTGCGCCAGTCGCAGAACGCGGCGGGCTTCGTGCTCTCGCTGCTCTGCACCGATCTCTCATCCTTCCTCGGCTCGCCCTACAACCGCCAGATCGGCCCCACGGTGCCGCACGCGCCCATCCCGCTGCTGTCGGACATCCCGGTGCTGGGGCCGCTGCTCTTCACCCACGACGCGGTGATCTACAGCAGCTTCCTGCTCATCCCGCTGATGTGGTGGTTCCTGATGCGCACGCGGCCCGGCGTGCTGGTGCGCTCGCTGGGCGAGCGACCGCAGGCCGCCTTCGCGCGCGGCGCGCAGGTGACGCCGCTGCGCTACCTGGTGGTGATCTGCGCGGGCATGCTGATCGGCATCGCCGGGGCGGCCTACACGCTCGATCTCAAGCAGGGCTGGAGCTACCGCCACATCGCGGGCATCGGCTGGATCGTGCTGGCGATCGTGATCTTCGGCGGCTGGAACCCCTGGCGGATCGCGCTGGGCTGCTACCTGTTCGGCGCGCTGCAGACGCTGGCCAGCCGCTGGCAGAGCGACCCGCCCACAGCGTTTGGCGGCCTGCTGGCCAGCATCCCCACCCAGGTCTACCAGGTCGCGCCGTTCGCGCTGATGATCTTTGTGCTGGCGCTGGTGAACGGCCTGACCAACCCCGCCGTCGGGCGCTGGGTGGCGGGCCTGCCCACACCGGTGCGCCGCCCCATCCACTGGTTGATCGCGCGGCTGAGCATGCCTGCCCCGTCGGCGCTCGGCCAGCCATTTGTCCGCCCGTAGCCATGAACTCAAGTCGGCGGGGCGTTTGGCCCCGCCCTCGCTCACGAGGATACACCCCATGACCGCTCTTGCATCGACGGCGCTGGTCGCGCCCTACGCCCCCCTGGCCCAGCGCGTGATCGACGAGGCGACCGTCGTCAACGACAAGATCCTGAAGATCGACCACTTCCTCAACCACCGCATCGAGCCGTCGTTCATGGCCGACCTGGGCCGCGAGATGGCCCGCCGCATCGCGCCCTTCGCCCCCGACCTCATCCTCACCGCCGAGGCCAGCGGCATCGCGCCCGCGCTCTCGGTGGCCACCGCGCTGGATGTGCCCATGGTCTACGCCAAAAAGTACGCGCCCACCGTCGAGATGCCCGCGCTCTCGCGGATCGTGCCCTCGGCCACCAAGGGCAGCGACTACCGCCTGGTGATCTCGGCCCGCTATCTTCCGGCGGGCGCGCGCGTGGCGCTGATCGATGATTTTCTGGCCAATGGCCGCACCGCTGTGGCCCTGGCCGAGATCGTGGCCGAGGCGGGCGCGCAGCTGGTGGCGGCGGGCTTCTTGGTCGAAAAACTGTTCCAGGATGGCCGGGCCAAGATGGCCTCCCACGATGCGCCGATCGCCGTGCTGACCCAGGTGGAGCGGCTGGAGGCTGGGCGCGTGATCGTGGCTGGGCTGTAAAGCGTTTTTGGGCCGCCCGCTCCTGATTTTTTGGCCAGCCATAATATTTAGCGCAGCAAGATCGGATATTTTGTTCCCTCTTGCCTAGAAGGTACGACGCCTGCTATCATAGTGGCAGGCGTTGATTTTTACACTCACAGCGGCACATGCCGACCGAAACACCCTCGTATTTCTGTCGCATGTGCTGCTGTGTCTTTTTTGCACTATGATGACAACAGCACACACCCGCACACCGCAGCCATCCTCCCCTGCGCCCACCCGCTTCGCGTGGCTCTCGATCGCTGCGGCGGTCATCACCATCGCGATCAAATTTGCTGCCTACATGGTCACCGGCTCGGTCGGCCTGCTCTCCGACGCGCTTGAGTCGGTGGTCAACCTCGTGACAGCCGTTCTCACCCTGATCATCCTGGGCATCGCTATGCGCCCGCCGGATGAAGAGCACGCCTACGGCCACTCCAAGGCCGAGTACTTCTCCAGCGCCGCCGAGGGCATCATGATCGTGGGCGCGGCGGTCAGTATCATCGCTAGCGCGGTGCCGCGCCTGCTGGCCCCGCAGCCGCTTGAGTCGGCGGGCCTGGGCCTGGCGCTCTCGCTGGCGGCCACGCTGGTGAATCTGGTGGTGGCCCAGGTGCTGCTGCGCGCCAGCCGCACCCACTCCTCAATCGCGCTAGAGGGCGAGTCGCACCACCTGATGACCGACGTGTACACCTCGGGCGGCGTGCTGGTGGGCATCCTGCTCGTCACCATCACCGGTATCGAGCGGCTCGACCCGATCATCGCGCTGCTAGTGGCGCTCAACATCATCTGGTCGGGCGTGAAGCTCATGCGCAGCTCGGCGGATGGCCTGATGGATGCGGCGTTGCCCGCCGAGGATCGCCAGGCGATCATCACAGTGCTCGACCGCTACGTGGCCGAGCAGCAGATCGGCTACCACGCGCTGCGCACGCGCATGGCCGGGGCGAGGCGCTTCACCTCGATGCACATTCTGGTGCCGAACACCTGGACGGTGAGCCAGGGCCACGATATCGTCGAGCAGATCGAGCGCGACATCCGCGCCGCCCTGCCGGGCACCACCGTGTTCACCCATCTGGAGCCAATCGAAGACCCGACATCATTTGAAGATACCAATCTCGACCGCTCGGCGGTCTAAGCGCCGCCACAAATAGCCCGCCGCGTCCTGCGGCCTCTGGTATAATTTTGTCACCTACAAAGCAACCGGAGGTCGCAGTGGACGACTATCAGTTCTATCTCGCGGGGGAGTGGCGCTCGGGCCGCCCCTACACCATCTTCTGCCCATTCGACGGCGAGCCGGTCGGCAGCGTGCAGCGCGCCGATGCCACAGATGTCGAGCGCGCCATCGCGGCGGCGGCGGGTGCGTTCGCACAGACCCGCAGACTGCCCGCCCACAAGCGCGCCGCCATCCTGCGCAGCATCGCACGCCAGCTCGGCGAGCAGGCCGAGGACATGGCCCGCACCATCGCGCTGGAGGCCGCCAAGCCCATCCGCCAGGCCCGCGCCGAGATCCAGCGCAGCATCCTCACCTTCGAGGCCGCCGCCGACGAGGCGGGCCGCAGCCACGACGAGGCGCTGCGCATGGATGCCACGCCCGGCGGCGAGGGGCGGCAGGGCTTCGTGCGCCGCTTCCCGGTCGGCCCGATCGGCGCGATCACCCCCTTCAACTTCCCGCTCAACCAGGTGGCCCACAAGCTCGCCCCGGCCATCGCTGCAGGCTGCCCCGTGGTGCTCAAGCCCGCCCCGCAGGCCCCGATCACCGCGCTGCGGCTGGCCAAAATCATCGCCAACACCGAGTGGCCCGCCGAGGCGCTGAGCGTGCTGCCGCTGGATGTGGCCGACGCCGCCCCGATTGTCGACGACGAGCGGCTGCGGCTGCTCACCTTCACTGGATCGGTGGCGGCGGGCTGGGCGCTGAAGCAGCGGGCGGGTAAGAAGAAGGTGACGCTGGAGCTGGGCGGCAACGCCGCGTGCGTCGTCCACCTAGATGCCGATCTGGCCCTGGCCGCCGCCCGCTGCGCCACCGGCGGCTACTCCTACGCGGGCCAGTCCTGCATCAGCGTGCAGCGCATTTTCGTGCACGACTCGGTCTACCAGACCTTTCTGGATGCCTTCGTGCCGCTGGTGCAAGATCTGAAAATCGGACACCCGCTCGACGAGCAGAGCGACCTCTCGGCGCTGATCGACGAGGCGGCGGCTGGGCGGGTCGCAGGGCTTCTGGATGAGGCGCGCAAGGGCGGCGCGCAGGTGCTTACCGGCGGCGGCTTCCACGGGCGCGCACTGGAGCCAACCGTGCTGATCAACACCGCCCCTGGTATGATGGTCAACAGCCAGGAGGCCTTCGCGCCCCTGGTGACCGTGCAGACCTACACCGACTTCGACGATGCGCTAGCGCGGGTCAACCAGAGCGCCTTCGGCCTGCAGGCGGGCGTGTTCACCCGCGATATCGGGCGAGCCTTCCAGGCCTTCGAGACGCTGGATGTGGGCGGCGTGATGGTGAACGACGTGCCCACATGGCGGCTCGACCCCATGCCCTACGGCGGCGTGAAGGACTCCGGCATGGGCCGCGAGGGCCTGCGCTACGCGATCGAGGACATGACCGAGCCAAAGCTGCTGGTGCTGAACCTGGGCTAGCGGCCACGGCGGGGGCGGGCGCACCGCCCCCGCCACCCAGATAGGTGAGATCATGACCCCAACCCTATCGCTCGACGACATACTGGCACAGCTGCTGCCGATGCACCGCCATATCTGCCCGCGCCAGGTGCTGGGCGTGCGCATCGGCATGTGCGCCGCCGAGCTGCTGGGCCTCTATCTGCCCCAGGAAGACAAGCGGCTGCTGGCCTTTGTGGAGACCGACGGCTGCTTCGCCGATGGTGTGGCAGTGGCCACGGGATGCTGGATGGGCCACCGCACCATGCGCCTGATCGACTACGGCAAGGTCGCCGCGACCTTTGTCGACACCCGAACCAACCAGGCCGTGCGCATCGCGCCCAGCCCGCACGCCCGCGCCGCCGCCGCCCAGGCCCTGCCCCACGCCAAGAGCCGCTGGCACGCCCAGCGCGACGCCTACCAGACCCTGCCCGACAGCGTGCTGCTGTGCGCCACGCCGGTCGAGGTCACGCTGCCGCTGGCCCAGATCATCGCGCGCCCCGGCGTGCGGGTCAGCTGCGACACGTGCGGCGAGGAGATCATCAACAGCCGCGAGGTGCTGCGCGGCGCCCAGACGCTCTGCCAGAGCTGCGCGGGCGAAACCTACTACCGCGACGTAGTGCGCGAGGCCATAGCCTAGCGGCGGGGCGCGCTTGCCCCGCCGCCCGAGGAGGCTAGGCAGCCGTCTCGCGCCAAGCCCGCAGCACCTCGGCCACGCTCCATGCCTGCTGCGGGCAGCCGCGCGGCGCGTGGGGCGCATCCCCATCGAAGATCTCGCTAATGCTGCCCACCCCGCCGCCGTGCAGCAGGTGGCCGACCATTGGCTCTAGGAAGCTGCGCGCCGTAGCCGCATCGCCGTAGGCCCGCAGGTGCGCCCGCACAAACGGCCCGATCAGCCAGCCCCACACCGCGCCCTGGTGGTAGCTGCCATCGCGCAGCTCCAGGTTACCGCGATAGCCGCCCACATACGCCGCATCGCTCGGCGTGAGGCTGCGCAGCCCGTGCGAGGTCACCAGCTCGCGGGCGCAGGCATCCACCACCGCCCGCTGCTTCCCCGCATCCAGCGGCGAGTGCGGCAGCGAGACCGCGAAGATCTGGTTCGGGCGAACGCTGGGGTCGACGCCATCTGGCCCATCGATCACATCGTAGCAGCATCCCCCCGCAGCGTTCCAGAAGCGCCCAAAGCTGGCCCGCACCCGCTCGGCATCGACCTCGTAGGCGGCGGCATCGCGCCCAAGCGCGCGCGCAAACCCCGCCGCAGCGAGCAGCGTGTTGTACCACAGCGCGTTAATCTCCACCGGCTTGCCGATACGCGGCGTCACCACCCAGTCCAAAAACTTGGCGTCCATCCACGTGAGCTGCACACCCGGCTCACCCGCGTAGATCAGACCATCGGTGGGGTCGACGTGGATCTGGTAGCGCGTGCCCCGTCGGTGCCACGCGATGATCTCCTCCACCGCCGGGAGCAAATCGCGCAGCAGCGCGTCATCGCCGGTGGCCTCATGGTAAGCGCGGATGGCCTCCACATACCACAGAGTGGCGTCCACGGTGTTGTACTCGGGCACCTCGCCCGCGTCGGGGAAGCGGTTCGGGATCATGCCCTGGTCGACAAAGCGGGCAAAGGTGCGCAGGATACGCGACGCCACTTCGGGCCTGCCAGTAGCCAGCGTCAGCCCCGGCAGCGCGATCATGGTATCGCGGCCCCAGTCGCTGAACCACGGGTAGCCCGCGATCACGCTGCGGCCCTCGGCGTCGTCCGCCAGCGGGCGGCGCACCACGAACTGGTCGGCGGCCAAGGTCAGCTCGGCCAGCGCCACATCGGCGGCAGCGCCGGGGCTGGCCGCCACGATCCCGCGCTCATAGGCCTGGCGTTCGGCCAGCGCCGCCGCCCCATCTAGCGAGGGCGCGGCCTCGGTGCTCAGCACCATCGTCAGCGACTCGCCCGCCCGCAGCGTCGCGCTGAAGTCACCCGCGTGCAGCAGATCCTCCATCGGCTCCTGGCCACGGTCGGCCTCCGCCGCATACCACAGCCCGCGCCGCCACTCGGACACCGGCTGGGCCGCCGCGCCATCGCTCAGCAGGTAAAACGGCCCATGCGCCGCATCTCCCTGCACACGCAGGCCGTGGGGCACCGCATCCACGGCCAGGCCCAGCAGCCGCGCCCGGGTGAAGCCGTGGTAGTCGCGGTGCGTGACCAGCGCGGCCAGCCGCAGCGCCAGCGGCCCCGACCCACGGCGCAGCGTATAGCGCACATAGGTCGTGTTGGCATCCTGCTGCATCCAGACGCGCTTCTCAAGCAGCGCGTCGGCCAGCGCATAGCGCCACACCGCAATCCTGCCATCAAGCGAAAAGCGCTCGATCAGGCGATGCCCGGCAGCGCCAAGCCCGCCCACCCAGCGATTTGTGCTCAGATCATAGGAAGAATCGGCATAGAGCGCCATCTCATCAAGCTTTGCAGCCAGCAGCGTGCGGCCCAACGGCGGGTGCAGCGCGGCGATCAGCAGGCCATGGTAGCGCCGGGTCAGCTCGCCCGAGATCGTCCCCATCGCAAACCCGCCGATGCCATTGGTCACCAGCCACTCACGCTCGCTGGCCTGCGCCACATCGCCGCAGATATCTCGCCCAAATACGACAGCCATACCATTCCTCCGCAACACACCAATGGCGGGCACCAGCCCGCCAGATAAACGTCACGGCCTATAGTAGCACGATATTTGCCCCACAGTTTGTCATCAATCCGGCGCAATTCTGCTCACACCAGCAGCCTATCCGTGAGTATGATACACAGCATAGCACGCCCTTTGCAGGCCGCCACCGCCCAACAATAGTATGTAGCACCAAGCATTCCCAACCGCAGGCGCGCTCTGACAGATCGGCAAAGAGCAGGCCCAGACTGCACCAAGATATGCGCGGGAGAATACCATGACCGTGGATGCAACCAATCTCCTTTTTGAAGAACGCCTTCGAGCCCTCCGGCGAGCGTATATCGAACAGCTGTGGAAAACATCCGCCGAGCTTGACCTGCACCTGCAGAACTTGCAGAGCGGACAGTACCCGATCGAAGATCTCGAGCAGCTGCGGCTCACCGCCCATGGGCTGGCGGGGTCGGGGGCGACCTATGGGTTCAGCACCATCAGCGAGACAGCTGGGCGGCTCGACCGCTACATCCAGAGCATCCTGGAAAGTAAGATCAGCGCCACCCAGACCCAGCTCAACTATATCTCGGCGCTGCTCAACGACCTGCGCGCCGTGCTGGCCAAGCTCCCATCCGAGCCAGCCAGCACGCCCGCCATCCCCAACGAATCGCCCGCCGTGCCGCGCTTCCCCCACGACGTACGGCGGATTGTGATCTGCGACCCCGACCCGCTCACCAGCGACGACATCGCCCGGCAGATCGCCAACTACGGCTACAGCGTGGACATCTTCAGCAGCGCCGAGGCGGCGATCGATCATATCGGCACCACCGCACACTCGGCGATCATCAGCGACATCTCGTTTATCAACAGCTGGCAGAACCTCAACACCTCACAGCACCTGCAGCTGCTGTTCACCGCCACTAGCGACGACTTCGCCACACGGCTCAAGGCCGTGCGGGCCGGCGGGGTCGCCTTTCTCACCAAACCGATCGACCTAGGCGCGCTGATCGACACCCTCGACACCTTCACCGCCGCCCGCGAGATGGAACCATACCGCATTCTGATCATCGACGACCAGCCGCTGCTGGCCGCCACCTACGCCACCACGCTGCGTCAGGCCGGCATGGTGGTCTCCACCGTCACCAACCCGCTGCGGGTGATGAGCACGCTCGGCGAGTTCCACCCCGATGTGCTGCTGCTCGACATGTATATGCCGGGCTGCACCGGCATCGAGCTAGCCACCGTGCTGCGCCAGCAGGCCACATTCGTTGGCATCCCGATCGTCTTTCTCTCCGCAGAGACCCAGCTCGACCGCCAGATGGATGCGCTCAAGCGCGGCGGTGACGACTTCCTCACCAAGCCCATCCAGCTCGACCACCTTGTGACGGCGGTCGCCAGCCGAGCACAGCGGGCCAGGCTGCTGCGCTCGGCGATGGTGCGCGACAGCCTCACCGGGCTGTACAACCACACTACCACCAAAGAGCACCTCAAGCGCGAGCTAGCCCGCGCGGCCCGCCAGGATCGCCCGCTCACCTTCGCCATGATCGACATCGACCACTTCAAGCGCGTCAACGACACCTACGGGCACGTCGTGGGCGATCAGGTGATCAAAAGCCTCTCGCGGCTGCTGCAGCAGCGGCTGCGCAAGACAGACATCATCGGGCGCTACGGCGGCGAGGAGTTTGCGATCATCCTTCCCGATACCGACACGGTCGGCGCGGCCAAACTGCTCGATGAGATCCGCGAGCGCTTCTCGCAGGTGCGGCAGAACGCCGATGACATGGCCTTCTCCTCCAGCATCAGCTGTGGGTTCGCCAGCTTCCCCGAGCGCTCGGATGCCGCCACGCTGGTAAGCGCCGCCGATCGCGCGCTCTACGATGCCAAGCACGCGGGCCGAAACTGCGTGATGCAGGCAGTCCTCGATCAGGCCGAGCGCGCATCCTAGTTCTCATTGTTCAGCCTATGCAAACACGACGCATATCTGATACTAGCAGCCCAGCACAACCGCCTATGCACCGCCAACTTATCGAGCAGATCCGCACGCATCTGGGCAGCATCGACATCGAGGAGCGCTGGAAACCGCTGTTCGCCGCGATCAGCAGCACCTACGAGCAGAGCGACGAAGAGCGCAACATGCTGATCCAGCAGAACAGCTACCTAGAGGCGCTGCACCACACCACGTTCGGGCTGCTCAACCAGCACGATCAGAAGACGCTGCTGAGAGAGATTGTCACCCGCGCCACCGCGCTGCTCGGCACGCCCGACGGGGGCCTCTTTGTGATCGATGCGGAGGGCAGCAAGCTGGTGCTTGAGGCCGCCAGCGGCATCTTCACCCAGATTCTGGGCGGCGAGATCGAGCGCGGGGCCGGGCTGTGCGGTCGGGTGTGGGATCTGGGCAAGGCGCTGACGGTGTATGACTATATCGGGTGGGCGCATCGGCTGCCCACGCTCGACCCACTGCAGCTCCACACGGTGATCGGCGTCCCGCTGACCTCGCATGGCGCCATGATCGGCGTGTTTACCATCGCCTACGCCGAGACAGAGCATACCTTCTACCAGTCCGAGCTCGAGCTCATCGATCGCTTCGCCCAGCTCGCATCGCTGGCCATTGAGAATGTGAAGCTCTACAACGAGCTAGAGCAGCGCGTGCTGCAGCGCACGATCGAGCTTGAGGAGATCAACCAAGAGCTTGAGCGCGAGATCGCCGAGCGCATGCGCACCGAGGGCCGCCTGCGCGAGCGCGAGACCACCTACCGCCTGCTCACCGAGTACGCCACCGATGTCATCTCGCGGCACAGCCCCGATGGAACCTACCTCTATGTCTCGCCCGCCTCGGCCACCACGCTCGGCTACCTGCCAAATGCGCTGCTTGGCCGCAATATGCGCGATTTCATCCACCCCGACGACGTGCGCACTATCACCCACTTCACCACCGAGCTGCTGGACAAAGTGAACAACTACAGCATCAGCATGCGGTTCCGGCGCAGCGATGGTAGCTACATCTGGCTGGAGACCACCACGCGGGTCATCCGCCACCCCGAAAGCAACCAGGCCGCCGCGCTGATCGCCGTATCGCGCGATATCAGCGAGCGCAAGCGTGTGGAGCTGGCCCTAGAGGAGGAGCGACAGCTGCTGGCCATGCGCGTGGAGGAGCGCACCGCCGACCTGCGCCGCGCCAACATCGAGCTGGCGCGCGCCGCCCGCCTCAAAGACGAGTTCTTGGCCAACATGTCGCACGAGCTGCGCACCCCGCTAAACGGCATCCTGGGCCTTTCCGAATCGCTTCAGGAAGAGGTGTATGGCCCGCTGATCGCTGATCAGAATCAGGCGCTGCAGATCATCATCGAGAGCGGGCGGCACCTGCTGGCCCTGATCAACGACATCCTCGACCTCTCGAAGATCGAGGCCGGCATGCTCACGATCGAACGCCACCAGATCGAGATCCCGCGCGTCTGCGAGATGAGCCTGCGGATGATCCGACAGTCGGCAGTGCAGAAAAGGATCCACGTCGAAACCTGCATCGACCCCGCCGCAACCATTATGTATGCCGACGAGCGGCGGCTCAAGCAGATCTTGGTCAACCTGCTGGGCAACGCGGTCAAATTCACCCCCGAGGATCGCAGCATCGGGCTGCACGTGACCACCAACACCGAGGACGACACCATCCAGTTTCGCATCTGGGACACCGGGATCGGCATTGCAAAGGAGGATCTTGGGCGGCTATTTCAGCCCTTCACCCAGCTCGACAGCAAGCTCTCGCGGCAATATGAGGGCACCGGGCTAGGGCTGGTGCTGGTGGCGCGCATGGTCGACCTGCACGGCGGCAGCATCCAGGTGGCCAGCGAGCCTGGTAAGGGTAGCCAGTTTACCATCACGCTGCCATGGCACCCACTTGGCAGCGAAAATCCTCACGAGCTAGCGCTGATCGAGGGCAAGCCAGCCGCCCCAGCGCGCCACACAGCGCACAAGCGCACCATCCTGATCGCCGATGATAACGAGATCAACATCCTTACCTTTAGCGACTACCTACGGCAGAAGGGTTTCCATATCGTCGTTGCAAGAAATGAGACCGAGATCTACACCCACCTCAGCCAGAGCATATCGCTTATCTTGATGGACATCCAGATGCCCAAAAGCAATGGGCTAGATATTATCAGAACTATCCGGCAGCAGCTGGACAAATACCAACTGCCGATCATCGCACTGACTGCGCTAGCGATGCCGAGCGACCGCGAGACAAGCCTGGCCGCCGGTGCCAACGCCTACCTCAGCAAGCCGGTGAGCCTGCGCGAGCTTGTCAGCACGATCGAGCACATCCTTAGCACCTACCAGGAAGGAAAGAACCATGGAACAGCCTAGCATCGTCCTGATTGTGGACGATGAGCCCATTGGGAGGGCCACCCTTGAGGGGCTGCTGCGGCATCATGGATATCAGCTGGCCTTCGCCGCCAATGGGCAGGAAGCCCTGGCGCAGGCCGCAACCCTGATGCCCGATCTCATTCTGCTCGATGTGATGATGCCACACATGGATGGCTATGAGGTCTGTCGGCGGCTGCGCAACAATGTGCACCTAGCCGACATCCCGGTGATTATGATCACCGCGCTGGATGACCGCGAGTCGCGGGTGCGCGGGATCGAGGCCGGTGCCGACGACTACATCGGCAAGCCGTTCGACCGGGTAGAGCTGCGCACCCGCGTGAACACAATCACACGGCTCAACCGCCACCGCCGCATCATGGCCGAGCGCGCGCGCTTTGAGTGGGTGGTGGAGCACACCGATGAGGGCTACCTGGTGATCAACAACCACGCCCGGCTGGTGTACGCCAACCCGCAGGCGCGGCGCTACCTGGGGCTGGCGCAGGGCGAGATGGTGTCCGGCGACTTCTTCCAGCTAATCGAGAAGCAGTATGTCTGCGAGCCACGCGACGCCTGGGAGCAGTGGCGCAACAAGAGCGGCGATCTGGCAGGCAGGCCGCTCTACCTCATCCACCCCGAGACAAACGCAACCCAGACCTTCTGGCTTGAGATCGACTCGCACGACTTCCCTAACGGCAGCGATGGGCAGCGCCTGATCCGCCTGCGCAACGTCACATCGCAGGTGAACTACCAGCGCGACATGTGGAAATTCCACAGCATGGTGACGCACAAGCTGCGCACACCGTTTATCGGCATCAGCAGCCTGCAGATCCTCGGCCAGCACGCCAAGAACATGTCGCCAGACGAGATCGCCGAGTTCAGCCAGATGGTGGCCGACGGTGCGGAGCGCCTGCGCAGCTCGATCGAGGATATCCTTCAGTACATCAGCATCCCAGGCATCGTGCGGCAGGCCGGCAAGTGTCCGCTCAGGCTGATCGAGAATCTGGTGCAGGAGCTGAACAACAGCGAGCAGTTCGGGGCGATCTCGGTAGCATACCAGCCGGGGCTGGAGGATGTGCAGCTGCCTGTTCATCCGCAGGGGCTCGATCTCATCCTGCGCGAGCTGCTCGAGAACGCGAAGAAGTTTCACCCCAGCCACGAGCCGACCATCGAGATCATGGCGCTGCGCGGGTCGGGCAACAATGTGCTGATCCAGGTACGCGACAATGGCACCACGCTCTCACCCGAGCAGCTCAGCCAGGTGTGGGTGCCCTACTACCAGGGCGAGAAATACTTCACCGGCGAGGTCTCGGGCATGGGGCTGGGGCTGCCGATGATCGCATCGCTGCTGTGGAGCGTGGGCGGCAGCTGCAATATGCGCAACCGCGAGGATGGCCCGGGTGTGATCATCGAGATGCGCATCCCGATCGCGCGCGAGCGCACCCCCGAGTCGGCAGCGGCCTAGCCAGGGGCGCGGCGGGCCAGCGCCAAGATGGTACAATACGAGGATAGTATCGATACCACCGAGGAGAACTCTATGGCTGGGAAGCCGCTTCCCATCTATCGGCTGCCGATGCAGCCGAGGCAGCGCGTCGGGCAGGTGCTGGTGAAGAAGGATCGCAATGGCAAGCTCTATATCGAGGGCACGCGGGTTGAGGAGATGACGCCAACCGGCGAGTACCAGATCCTCAGCATGCCAAACGGCAAAAAATACTACGTGCTCCAGAGCGACCTCGACCAGCTCTAGAAAACACACACCGCCCGCAGGTTTCCCTGCGGGCGGTGGTCTTTTTCGGGCTTTGGGCTAGCGCTAGGGCTGGGGGATGGGCGGCTCGGGCGCGCCGAAGCGCACCTCCAGCGTGCCGCCCTTGAACACCGCCTTGGTGGCGGGGCGCTCGGCCAGGGTCAGCGGCAGGATCATGTCGCGCTTGAAGTTGCCGATGGTGATGAACAGCTCGTCGCCGCGCTTGGTGATGCCCACCTTGCCGATCTCGACATGTGGCAGCGGCAGGCGCAGCAGGTACTCCTCGCCCTCTTTCACGATCTCCTGGGTGCTGCCTGCGAAGAAGACCTTGGTCGGATCCTCCTGCTTGAACAGGGCGCGGCCCACGGCGGCCAGCCGCTCGACGCCGGTGACATCGTGCGGGTAGTGCGGGGCCTCCCAGATCGGCAGGGGCGAAAACAGGTCGTGGACCTGCTGGCGGTAGCGCGACTGCATCTCGGCCATCTGGCTCATGAACGCGCCCTCGACGGCGGTCTTGGGCAGCACGCGGTTGAGCACCACGCCATCTACCGGGTAGCCGAACAGCGAGAGGTAGGTGGCGGCGCGCTGGGCCTCTTTGATCACGATCCGCTCGGGGTTCACCACCAGGCGGTACGAGCTGATCGACGGATCGGTGAGGGTGGTGCGCAGCACCTCGACGCCCTTCTGCAGCTTCTGCACCTGCTCGAAGGCGTTGGTGGCCGGGATGAGCGCCCGCACCAGCGGCTTGGCCAGGCTCATGGTGCCGCTGTCCCACTCCATCACGCGCGAGGCGTACCACTGGAAGGTCTCGGGCATGGTTAGGAGGCGGATGGTCTCGCCGGTGGGGGCCGCATCCACGATCACGGCGTCGTAGTTGCCATCGCGGGCCTGGCGGTGGATGTGCAGCAGCGACACGACCTCCTCCATGCCAGGGATGATCGCCAGTTCCTCGGAGGCTACGTCGTCCACGCCCTTGCGCTTGAGCAGGGTGGCCAGGTAGTTGCGCAGCGCGCCCCAGTGCTCGCGCACCTCGTCCAGCACGTTGATCTCCTGGCCCCAGAGGTTCTCGGCCACCTGAGTGGGCTGCGAGCCAAGCGGGGTGTCAAGCGCGTCGGCGAGGCTATGGGCCACGTCGGTGCTGACCACGAGGGTGCGGTGGCCAAGCTCGGCGGCGCGCACCGCCGTGGCGGCTGCGGTGGTGGTCTTGCCTACACCGCCCTTGCCAAGGTAGAGAATAAGTCGCATCGAAGTTCCTTCGAGTCTATCGGCTGATTTTGTACCGCTACGACGCAGCGCGGCGCGGCTTTGTTGCAGGCCGACATGCACAGCGGGCGCACGGGGTTTCCCCCGCGCGCCCGCCTGCTGCTCGCTAGGGCCGAAGCCCCAGGGCGATGCCTACTTGTCCTTCAGCGCCGCCTGGGCCGCCGCCAGCCGCGCGATCACCACGCGGTAGGGGCTGCACGAGACGTAGTTGAGGCCGGTGCGGTGGCAGAACTCGACCGAGGCCGGCTCGCCGCCATGCTCGCCGCAGATGCCGACCTTGAGGTTCTCGCGGGTCGAGCGGCCCTTCTGGGTGCCGATCTGCACCAGCTGGCCGACGCCGTCCTGGTCGAGCACCTGGAAGGGGTCGTCCTTGTAGAGCTTGCGCTCGACGTAGCTGGGCAGGAAGCGGCCAGCGTCGTCGCGGCTCATGCCCAGGGTGGTCTGGGTCAGGTCATTCGTGCCGAAGGAGAAGAACTGAGCCTCCTCGGCGATCTTGTCGGCGGTGAGGGCCGCGCGGGGCAGCTCGATCATGGTGCCGAGCAGGTACTCGACGGTCTCGCCGGTCTCCTCCTGGACCTCCTTGGCCACGGCGTGGACAAGCTGGGCCTGGGCGCGAAGCTCGGTGATGTCGGTGACCAGCGGGATCATGATCTCGGGGCTGGCCTTGATGCCGCGCTTCTGGACCGCAGCGGCGGCCTTGAAGATCGCGCGGGCCTGCATCTCGGTGATCTCGGGGTAGATGATGCCGAGGCGGCAGCCACGGAAGCCGAGCATCGGGTTCGACTCGTGCAGGTTGTTGATCTTCTCGTGCAGAGTCTTCGAGCTGATGCCCATCTTCTGCGCCAGATCCTCGATCGCCTCATTGTCGTGCGGGAGGAACTCGTGCAGCGGCGGGTCGAGCGTGCGGATGGTGACCGGGAAGCCCTCCATCGCCTCGAAGATGCCCTCGAAGTCGCCCTGCTGCAGCGGCAGGATCTTGGCCAGGGCGGCGCGGCGCTCCTCAACCGTGTTGGCCACGATCATCTCGCGCACGGCGTCGATGCGGTCGCCCTCGAAGAACATGTGCTCGGTGCGGCAGAGGCCGATGCCGCTCGCGCCGAACGCGCGGGCGATCTTGGCATCCGTCGGCGAGTCGGCGTTGGCGCGCACGCCCAGCTTGCGGACCTCGTCGGCCCAGCTGAGGAACGTGGTGAAGTAGGTGTACAGCTCGGACTCCTCGGCCTTCAGCTGGCCGCGGATGACCTGCACCACCTCGGCCTCGCTGGTCGGGATCTGGCCAGCGTAGATCAGGCCGCCGTGGCCGTCCACGGTCACGTAGTCGCCAGCCTTCAGCACGGTGTCGGTGCCGCGGATGGTGACGGTCTGGGCCTTGTAGTCGATCTGCAGCGCGTCGACACCGCAGACGCAGCACTTGCCGAGCTGGCGGGCCACCACGGCGGCGTGGCTGGTGAGGCCGCCGCGGGCGGTGACGATCGCGCCAGAGGCGACCATGCCGTGGAAGTCCTCGGGGGCAGTCTCGGTGCGGATGAGGATGACCTGCTCGCCCTTCTCGGCGCGCTCGGCGGCCACATCCGGGTCAAGCACGATCTGGCCGCTGGCGGCGCCGGGGCCGGCGGCCAGGCCCTTGGCCAGCACGCCCGCCTTCTTGGCGGCCTTCGCGTCCACGATCGGGAAGAGGAACTGGTTGAGCATCTCGGGCTTCACGCGGGTGAGCGCCGTCTCTTTGTCGATCAGGCCCTCGTTCACCAGGTCGACCGCGATCTTGACGGCGGCCATGCCGGTGCGCTTGCCGTTGCGGGTCTGCAGGAGCCACAGCTTACCGCGCTCGACGGTAAACTCCATGTCCTGCACGTCCTTGTAGTGCTGCTCCAGCTGGTGGGCGAAGGCCGAGAACTCCTTGTAGGACTGCGGCATCTCGTCCGTCATCTGCGACATCGGCTTGGGCGTGCGGATACCGGCCACCACATCCTCGCCCTGGGCGTTGATGAGGTACTCGCCGAACAGCACGTTCTCGCCCGTGGCCGGGTTGCGGCTGAACGCCACGCCAGTGGCCGAGTCGTTGCCCATGTTGCCGAACACCATCGACTGGACGTTCACGCCCGTGCCGATGTTGTCGGGGATCTTCTCGATACGGCGGTAGTCGATCGCGCGGCGGCCCATCCAGGAGTTGAACACGGCGGCGATCGCCAGGCGCAGCTGCTCGAACGGGTCGTCAGGGAACTCCTGGCCGGTCTCGTTCTTGATCAGGGCCTTGAACTTCGCGGTGATGTCGGTCAGCTCCTCGGTGGAGAGGTCGGTGTCCTGGCGCTCGCCGTGGCCCTTGGCCTCGTCCATCACGTGCTCAAGCTTCTCGCCGTCCACGCCAAGCACGATCTTGCCGAACAGCTGCACGAAGCGGCGGTAGGCGTCGGCGGCGAAGCGGGGGTTCTCGGTCAGCTTGGCGAGGCCCTCAAGGGTCGCCTGGTTCAGGCCGAGGTTGAGCACCGTGTCCATCATACCGGGCATGGACTCGCGGGCGCCAGAGCGCACCGAGACGAGCAGCGGGTTCGAGGGGTCGCCGAACTTCTTGCCGGTCTTGGCCTCGATATCCTTCAGCGCCTCAAGCGCCTGCTCCCACAGGCCCTCGGGGAACTGCTTGCCGTACTCGTAGTATGCATTGCAGGCCTCGGTGGTGATCGTGAAGCCTGGAGGAACCGGCACGCCCGTGCGCGTCATCTCGGCAACGCCAGCGCCCTTACCGCCAAGCAGCTCGCGCATCGACGCGTTGCCCTCGGTGAACAGGTACACCCATTTGTGAGCCATTACAACTCCTCCGTTGTATTGTGTAATACTGGAATGCGTGCTGCGCAGAAGCTGGTCTGCCTGCTGCACCATTGCGGCACGCGCATGCAGCTACGCACTATCCTCGATTTGATCCGCCAGCCACGCGGTCACATCCTCGCGGCTGATCGCGCCGCGAGCGATCTCGCGGGCGTACTGGCGCAGCGCATCATCGGTGGCGGTGAGGCGCGCGCCGTTGCGCTGGAGGAAGAGCCGAAGCGCCAGGGTTGCGATCCGCTTGTTTCCATCCCAGAACGGGTGGAAGACAACCAGGCTGTGCAACAGCGCGCCCGCCTTCTCCTCAAGCGAGCCAAATATTTCTTGACCAAACACCACCTGCTGTGGCGCGCTGATCGCAGCCATCAGGCTGCTCATCTCGCGCACCGCGCAGCTGTTCACGCTCTCCTTGGCCACCCGATGCCGGATGGCCATCAGATCGCCCAGGTGCAGGTAGTTCATGCCGCGCTTCCAGGCCAGCGCTGGCGGCGGGAAGCCCGCTGTGGCTAGCGCTCGGTGCTATGGCGTTCGAGCCAGTCGAGCAGGCCCTCGCGGCTCATCGAGCCATCGGCCAGGGCCATGATCGCGCTGTAGGCCTCGTGGTTGCTGGCCTGCAGGCGCAGCCCAGCCGCATCGAGGGCCATATCCAGGGCCACCAGGGCCACCCGCTTGTTGCCATCCGAGAACGGGTGCGCCTTCATGATCGCGTAGCACAGCGCCCCGGCCTTCTCGCGCGCGCTGGGGAAGATCTCCATCCCGAAGGCGCTGGCGCTCGGTGCCGCCGCCGCGCCCTCGAGCCGGCCAAAGCCCGACTCGGTGATGCCGCGCATGCCACCGAACGATGTCATCAGCAGCTCGTGGATCAGCAAGATGTCGGCGGGCGCAAGAACCATAGCCAGTGGTACCACCCTGGCGTTGCTACGAGAGGTTCATCAGGGCCTCGCGGTAGGTGGCCATGGTCACCTGCGCGCGGGCGATCACCTCGGGGGCAACACCGGGAAGGGCGCGAATTCTCACGCGCCCTTCATCTAGCTGCTCGATTGAAATAACAACAGCGGGCTGCTCTGCAAGCCATGTGCGCATGACCTCGGGTAGCTCCGCCATCGGAAGTACGATATCATCCATAGAGCAACACCAAGCCCATGTGGGCAGAAGTGTATTCGGCTGCGCCAGAATCATCTGTCCAGCACGCTTTGCCGAACCGTACTATACCGCGCTTTCGGGTACGTGTCAAAGTTGCCGATCGCCTTCCGAAGGCTCTGGGCGCTGATCATCTGGCGGCGGCGGCGCTTGCTCGCTGCTGGGCGGGGGGATCTCCCCCGCTGGCGCAGCGGCCTGGGCGGCAGCGGCGGCACGGGCGCGACGCTGCATCTGGATGCGGCGCAGCAGCACATAGGCAAAACAGACAAATGAGGCCAACAGGAACAGGCCGATCATCAGATTGCGATAGGGCAGCACCGGGCGCTTGAGCCGCAGCGACTGGACGACCGTACCACCACGCGTAGGGCTTTCCCCCGCCGCGCCCACCGACGCATCGCGTGCCACCAGCGGCAGGTAGCGCACGCTCGGCCCTGTGGTGTCGGGCGCGGGCGCAGGCGGCAGCTGGGCCACCGTGGTGGCCCCGGCGGGCGCGGCGGTAGCTAGCGGGGCCACCGCAGTGGGCAGGCGACCAGGCTGCGCTGGCGAGGTGCCGCGCGGCAGGATGACCACCTCGGTCGGCTGCTCGGTGGCACGGATGTCGCCAGGGCCAGGGGTGGCGCCAAAACCTGTAGGTGCCACATCCACGGCAGCGGTGGCGGTAGCGGTGATGGCCAGGGTGTCCGTGGGGGTGGGCGTGGCCGTAGGCGTGCTGGTGGCGACAATCACCCCGCCAGGCTGGGGGGTGAGCGTGATGGTGGGCGTGGCGGTGGCGTTGCCATCTGGCGTGGGCGTGATGGTGCGGGGCGTCGTGGGGGTGGGCGTGGTGCCCATCTGCGAGTCGCTGGTGAGCGTCAGGCTCTCGCCATTGCCCAGCGCGTCGATCCCGAACTCCCACAGCGCCGAGGTCGAGTTACACGACGAAAAGCGGCTGGGCGTGCACTCGACCACGCTGGCCGACTGCACTTCCCAGTGAAAGCGGCTGGGGTAGCCTGCGGGCAGAGCATCGCCATTGGCATCAAAGGGCCTGCCGGTGAGGGCCGCCACCACCGACACATGGTCGTTCTGGCGGGTCGCCGTCAAGGTTGTGATCATGCTGTTGTAGTTGCTGGCCTTCTCGCGCAGCGTGTTGAGCTGGCTCTGCAGCATGGCCGTGTCGGTGAACTGGGTGGTAAGGCGGACGCCAGCGTAGGTGCTATCGCTCCAGTAGTCGAGCGCGGGCTGCCAGGCCTCTGGGAAGTTGTCCACCTCCGCCGAGAAGATCTCGTAAAGCGTCTGCGGGTCGATAGGCACCTGGCCAGCCGCCTCCTGCTGCTGCTGGTACGCCTGGTTCACCCCCACATGGACCTCGATCGTACCGCTGCCGTCGTCGTTCAGCTGCACGATCGTATCGTGGGCATAGCAGCCCGAGAGCAGCAGGGCGCACAGCAGCAGCAGAAAACAGTGCTTCATAGGCTAGCCAGCAAGGTTATACATAGCGCGGAAGGCCCGGAACACCTCGGTATAGCTGGCGTGGGTGAACTGCACGCCGCGCGCGCCCACCCGCTCGCTGCCGGGCGTGAGCGCGGCCATATCGGCCTGGCTGGTCTTCATAAACTCGACCAGCATGGTCACCCTGGGGGCAGGGAGCAGCGGCGGCGGCAGCTGGGCCAGCGCGGCCTGCGCGCCCTCGCGGATGCGGCGGCGGCTCTCGCCCAGGGGCAGGCAGCGCGCGCCGGTGCGGCTGATGGCCTGCTTCACCTGCACGGTGGTGACGCGGTCGCCCAGCAGGGCGCGGGCCTCGGCGCAGATCGTCTGGTCGCCGGTGACAAGCGCCACCGGCACGCCGAAGTGCCCGGCGAACAGCGCATTGATGCCCAGCTCGCCCACCACCAGATCGTTGATGGTGACGCGGTAGACCGACCCCTCGGTGTAGGTATGGTCGATGGTGGCCGGGGTGCTGCCCGCCATGCCATGGTAGCCCACGCAGAACATGGCGTCGAAGCCTGCCTCCAGCCCCTGCACCATCGAGTAGGGCTTGGGCGAGCCGGAGATTAGCTCGGCGCACGGGTGCAGATCCTCAATATGCAGATTGCGCATGTTCCAGTGCGAGTCGTTCACCACCACCTCGGTCGCGCCAGCATCCAGCGCGCCCTCCACGGCGGCATTCACATCGCCCATCATCAGCGCGCAGGCGCGGTCGTACTCGCGCGCCCCTGGCTCGGTCTGGTCGGCGTGGACCACACCCGATGCCCCTTCCATGTCGGCAGAAATATAGACTCGCATGCTTTCACCCTTCCCCAGCCTGAGGGTGCGCTCGGTAGCGCAGCGCGTGGGGCTGGCCCATTGTAGCATAGCGCTGAGTGGGCGTGGGGCGCATCCAGCGCAAAGAAATGGACGTAGGCAGCATAATCACATCCCAACGAGCAGGAGAAGGAGCCGCAACCTATGAGCAACCCCGCCGCGCCGGCGATGCAGCCCTCGGGAGAAAAGGGCCTAGCGTACAAGTGGAAAGTGCTGATCTGCGTGATCTTCGGGATCTTCATGATCATTCTCGACAGCACGGTCATCAATGTGGCGCTCCAGACGCTGCGCGCCGAGTATGGCGTGACGCTGGCAGAGGCGCAGTGGATCATCAGCATCTACACGCTGGCGCTGGGCATCACCACGCCGCTCTCGGGCTTTCTGGCCGACCGATTCGGCATCAAGCGCATCTACATCACCGGCCTAGCGCTATTCACGCTCAGCTCGCTGTTCTGCGGGCTGGCCCCCAGCTTCCTGCTGCTGATCGTCGCGCGCGCCCTGCAGGGCATCGGCGGCGGGCTGGCCCAGCCGCTTGGCCCGGCCATGTTCTACCGCGCCTTCCCGCCCAACGAGCAGGGCACCGCGCTCGGCTTCTTCGGCATGGCGCTGGTGGTGGCACCGGCGCTGGGGCCGATCCTCGGCGGGCTGCTGGTGGATGCCGATCTGTGGCGCTGGATCTTCTTGATCAACCTGCCGATCGGGCTGCTGGGCGTGGTGCTGGCCACCACCATGCTGCGGCCCGACAAGGCCGAGGGCCACGCCAAGGCCGACCCGCTGGGCATCGCGACAGCGGTCATCGCCTTTGGGTCGCTGCTGTACGCCGCCACGCAGGCCGCCGAGATCGGCTGGGGGGCTGCCGAGGTGCTGGGGATCTTCGCGGTAGGCGCGGTGGCGCTGCTGGCCTTCATCATCGTCGAGCTGTTTGTGGCCAAGGAGCCGCTGCTCGACCTGCGGCTGTTCCGCAGCCCCACCTTCGCGATCGCCACGGTGATCGGTTATGTCACTGTGGTGGCGCTGTTCGGGGCCGAGTTCCTGATGCCGGTGTACCTGCAGGTGCTGCGCGGGCGCACGGCCATGGAGAGCGGGCTGCTGCTGCTGCCGCTGGCGCTCACCTCGGCGGTGGTCACGCCGCTGGCCGGGCGCTTCTACGACAAGATCGGCCCGCGCATGCTGCTGATCGTGGGCTTCGGGCTGCTGGCGGTCAACACATGGCAGCTCTCGCAGATCCAGGCGCTCACGCCGATGAGCACGATCATGTGGCTGCTGGCGCTGCGCGGGGCGGCGCTGGGCTGCATCACCCAGACCACCATGGCCACGGCGCTGGGCGCGGTGCCGCGCAACCTGCTGCCACGCGGGTCGTCGCTGATCAACGGCACGCGCTTTGTGGTGCAGTCGATCGGCGTGGCGCTGCTGGCCACGTTGCTGGCCAGCACATCCTCGGCGCAGACTCGGCAGCTGCAGGCCGACTACAGCGCTCACAGCGCCGCTGGGGCATCGACCAGCTTCGGGCTATGCGAGACCCCAGGCGTCGCCCCCGAGCGCAACCTGCCGCCCGCGCTGAGCAGCCAGCCCGCCGCCGCGCAGGCACAGGCCAAGGCCCAGATCGACCAGGCCTGCAGCGAGTATCTGGCCGGGTTCGACCTGGACTACCGGCTCACATTCTACTTCGCGCTGGCGGCCCTGGCGCTGGGAGCGCTGCTGCCGGGCTGGCCAGGGCCGTGGGCCGGGCGCGGCGCACCGCAGCCCGAGCGCGGCGCGCCAGCCATCGCCGAGCATGTGGGCTAGGCGCAAGCTCCACCCGTTCTGCGCAGGAAAAGCCCTCTAGTACACAACATCCTGTGATCGGGTACACTCTGGTATTTTCTTGGCAGCTTGATGGTAACAACGCTTCCGTATTATTGAGGACGCACACCCTCGGCGAAGCCTAACATGGCTTGCAGTTCGTGCTACACTATGCTATGTCGAACCATGGCTTCTCGGAGGCACCACGTGATACGGCCAAGCTCGCTTCCCACAACTAGCCAGGGCTGGGCGGCCCTGGCCCACACAGCAACGCAGCTTGAGACCACCATAGCACCAGAAGAACTGCTGATCGTGCGCGACACCCAGGGCCGACACATGCGCTTGGCGGGGCCGCCGCCGGGCATGCGCGCACGGCTGGGCGCGGTGCTCCTGCTGCTCTTCCCCCAAGGCGGCGACCTGTGCCTGCCGCTTACGGTGCGCAGCGAGCACCTGCCCCACCATAGCGGCGAGGTCTCGCTGCCGGGCGGCGCGACCGACCCCGGCGACAGCGGGCCGATCGCCACCGCCCTGCGCGAGTGCGAGGAGGAGATCGGTGTCCCCCAGGGCGGGCTGGCGATCTGGGGCGAGTTCGCGCCGATCTACATCCTGCCCAGCAATTTCCAGGTCACACCTGTGGTAGCATATAGCCAGATCGCGCCGCAGCTGTATGTGAACCCCTACGAGGTGAGCGACATCATCCTGGTGACGCTGCGCGACCTGCTCGACCCGGCCATGGTGCTCACCGAGCGGCGCACGCTGCGCGGCACGGTGGTGGATGTGCCCTACTTCGCCATCGGGCAGCAGAAGGTGTGGGGGGCTACCGCGCTGGTGCTCAGCGAGTTCACCGCCCGGATGCGCCGCGTGCTCGCCGATGGATGAGAGTACTAGCGCGGCGCGGTACAATGGTGCCACCCCCAGGTCGGCAGCGCGCCATTGACAGCGGCTGCACTGCCCTTTTATTATTAGGGGCGGTAGCCTGCGAAATTCGCTGTAGGGTAGCCCTTTACGGCTTGCGGCAACATCTTAGATTCTCTACGGTCGTTATGTATAGGAGGACCGGCTCATGTCCATCGAAAATGCCATTGCGGATCTCACCAGCCGCATCCAGGGTGCCAGCCCCGACGCTGTCATCCGCATCAAGCAGCGCAACAGCGAAGAGGCGACCATCCGCGTCTACGCGCCCGCCGACCACGAGAGCACCATCAAAGAGATCGTCCAGCCGATCACGCTCTCGCTGCTGACCGAGAACGACCTGGATGTGCAGGTGCTGGTCTACGACATCGCCACCTCGCTGCCACCCGAGGAGTAGGGTGGGGTGTGATACGGGGCATCGGGGAGCTTAAAAAGACCCCGACGCCCCGCTTTTTCGCTAGCCCGCCGCCTGGATGCGCGACAGCACCCCGCGGATCACCGCGCTGAACGCGGGCTTGGCGGCCTCGCCGGCCTCAAGCACCTCCTCGTGGTTGGCGGGCGCACCATCGGGCAGCGCCAGGTTGGTGATCAGCGAGATCGCCAGCACCCGCATGCCGCCGTGCCGCGCCACCAGCACCTCGGGCGCGGTCGACATCCCCACCGCATCGGCCCCCAAGATCTGGAACATCTTCAGCTCGGCCCCGCTCTCGAAGGCCGGGCCGCTGACCATGGCGTAGACGCCCTCGCGCAGGGTCGTCCCGGCCTCGGCAGCGGCCTCGCGGGCCATCTGGGCCAGCCCCTCGTCGTACGCGCCCACCACCGGCGGGAAGCGCACGCCCAGGCGGTCGTCGTTCGGGCCGACCAGCGGGTGATGGCCAGCCAGGCCAGGGAAGAAGATGTGGTCGCGCAGGCGCATCAGGTTGCCCACCTGCCACTCGGGGCGCAGGCCGCCCGCCGCGTTGGTGGCGATCAGGGTGTCGCAGCCCAGCGCGCGCAGCACGCGGATGGGGAAGGTCACCTCCTGCATAGTGTAGCCCTCGTAGAAGTGGAAGCGCCCGCGCATCACGGCCACGGGGTGGCCCGCCAGAAGGCCCACCGCCAGCTCGCCGCGGTGGCCGTGCACCGTGGACTTGGGGAAGCCCGGGATCTCGCCGTAGGGGATGATGGTGGCCTGCTCGATCTCATCGGCCAGCGCGCCCAGGCCCGAGCCGAGCACCAGCGCGGTGCGCGGCACTATGCCGATCCGGCCCGCGATAGCGGCGCGCGCCTGCTCGATCTGGGTATAGAGGTCGCTCATGATTCAGTGCTCCTTTAGATCCGGCAAAACAAAGACCGCGAAACCGCCATTATAGGGCGATTTCGCGGCGCGGGTAATTCCTTAGGCGCGCTAGATCCGGCTCAGCAGCTCGCGCTTCTTCAGCTCGAACTCCTCGTTCGAGAGCACGCCGCGGTCGCGCAGCTCGGCCAGGGTGCTGAGCGTGTGCTCAAGATCGCCGCCGCCCGCCAGAGCGCCGCCCGCCGACACATACGGCTCGACCTCGCGCGGGTCGTAGTAGCCGAACCCGTGGATGTACTGCTGCTTCGCGTCGTTCATGGCCCGCTTGAAATCCAGCGGGTGCGCGATCTTCTGCAGCACATTCGCGCCTGTATCCGACGCGGTGAGAATCTCGACATCGCCGAAGTCGAACATGCGGCCCAGCCAGCTCTGGCGCAGCTCCAGATCATTGATCTTATCCAGCGACGAGTCAGCCGCCTCCTTGTTCACCACGCCGCGCAGGCGAACGACGCGGTGGTTAGTGATCACGAACTCGGTGCTGACCCAGCGCAGGTAGTCGATGATCGCGCTCACCAGGATGATCAGGCTGATCACCAGGCACACGATCAGCACCATCTGGCCGATCGGCATATTCCCTATCATACCCTGCCGCGAGTTCGGGAAGGCCACCTGCGAGGCCACGCCCGCCGCCACCATCAGCACGATCAGCGAAAGCTCCGCCAGGATATTCCCGATAAGAATGAAGATATGCTGCCGCCCGATATAGATCACCTTCTCGTCGCGGCCCAGCAGATCGTCGATGTAGGCCATAACCACTTCTCCTTACGCAATGGCTGGAATGTCTGTGACTACGCGGCTTGCGGGACTTGCACCCATGCGTCGTAGTCCCAAAGCGATAGTGCAATGTCCCCGGCGCAGGGCGTGCTACGCCGGGCCGCTCGGTAGGCGGGTACGAACATCATCTAGGAATGCGACCGAGCGCAGGTCGCGCTCAAGCACCTGCCGGATGTAGGCGCGCAGCAGCGCCTCGGCCTCGGCGCGCACCTGGGGCGAGATCTGCATGCGGTCGACCGCCTCGATCGGCTGGGTCTGCAGGAAGCGCAGCAGCTTGAATGCACCAAGCCCCATGGCCATGGCGCGCGGGTCGGCGCTGGCGCAGCGCGGGCAGAGCACCCCGCCCATCGCGGGGCTGAAGCGGCTGGCCTGCTCGGTCAGCTGCTCTTGGCAGGCGGCGCAGTGGTGAAAGCGTGGCCGATAGCCCACATACCCCAGCAGGCGCAGCTCGAACATGCGCAGCACCAGATCGGCGGGGCTGCCCGCGTCCAGCGCACCCAGGGTCTCGACCAGCAGCTCAAATACCTGGGGGTTTTCGTCTTCCTCCTCTATCAGCCGGTCGATCAGCTCGGCGCAGTAGTAGGCTGCGCCGATGCGGTCGAGATCGGCCCGCAGATGCTCGTAGCTGTGGATGAGGGCGCTCTGGGTGACGATATCGAAGGTGCGGCCAACCGCCAGCAGCATGGTGGCGTAGCTAAACAGCTCGATATGCCCAGCGATGCGGCTGGCGGTCTTGCGCGCGCCCTTGGCCACCACGCGCCGCTTACCCGCCGGGGTCAGCAGGGTGAGCAGCCGGTCGGCCTCGCCAGTGTCGCCGCGGCGGATGACCACCGCCTCTGTTCGGTAGACGCGTTCTCGTGCCATAGGGTGATTGCCGTGCCTCGTGGGCCGAGGGCCTAGGGCAGCCGCTCGCGCAGCGCCTCAAGCGCCCCCCGCCCCAACTGATATGCTCGGTTGAGCTGCCGCTCGTCGAGAAGATCGGAGACCCGCCGCAGCAGGGCCGCGCTCGCGCCGCCCTCGATCTGTAGATCGGCGCAGGCCCCGGCGTAGAACTCCAGCGCGGCCAGCACCACCGCTAGGTCGCGCTCGCCCAGGGGCGTGGCAGCGGCCTCGGCGGCGAGGCCGTAGCCCGCCTTGCGCATGCGCTCGGCCAGGGCGGGCGCATCGCCCTCGCGGATGGCGTAGGCCGTGTCGCTCAGGCGCTGGGCGGCGGGGAAGCGCAGCCGCCGATCATGGCGGATCTGCTGCATCACTGCGGCGTCGCTGGCTTCGACCAGCACCGCCCGCCGCAGCGAGACCTGGCCGTGCTGGCGGGCCCACTCGCGCATGGATGCCAGCACGTTCTGCGGCACACGCCGCTCGCTGGCCTCGATCAAGAACTGCTCAATATCGTCAAAAGCTATGCCACGGTCCAGCGCGGCCAGCAGCGCGTGTCGGTCGAGGTGGAAGACCGACATTGCACCGCCTGCTATCTGGCGTGCGATCCGCCCGATCTGAAAGCGCGCGTAGAGCGACGCATAGGGCGGCACCAGCGCCTCAAAGTTTGATTGTACCACGAGTGGTGCGGCTGGTGGCTCTGCGGGCGGCGGGGCCTGCCGCAGCAGCGCCGCGCCCATGGGCGTCAGCCGCAGCAGCGCGGGGTCGCCCGCGCGCGGGGCCAGGTCGGCCAGGCCCAGCCAGTGCAGCGGCCCGGCGATCACGCTGGCGATCTGCGCGCCCTCCACCGCATCCCAGTGGGCGAAGCCATCGAGCGAGCGTCCGTCGCGGCTGCGGATGCCCCACGACTCGTAGCGGCCGGTGGGGCGGGCGTAGTCCGGCTCGACATCGCGGATGGCGGCGACCACGGCGGACAGCGACACCCACTGGTCATCGGGCAGCTGGGCGAAGATCCGCACCAGAGCGCGGTGGGCGCGCTGCAGATCGCGCCCGTAGGTGCGCTCGAACGACATACCGCACATGCTGGCCAGCTCGTCGAACCCCGACTCGGCCCAGGCATCCAGCATGGCGCGGGCGCGCTCGGCGGCGGGGCGGCGCAGCCATGCCAGCGCCGCGCGGGTGGGGCGCAGCAGGCCGCCGCTGGGCCGCAGCAGGCCGGACTGCTCGGCAATAGCCTGCAGAAAGGTGTGGTAGGGCGCAGGCTCGCCCTGGCCCAGCCGCTGCGCCAGCTGGCGCAGGCTGGCCGCCCGCAGCGCGCCGCCCGCCCCCACCTCAAGCGCGCCATCATAGCCCAGCAGCAGCAGGGCCAGCAGGTCGCCCTCGGCATCCTGGGTGGATCGGGCGCGCATGTCGAGCGGGGCGGGCGCGGGGGCCACCTGGATGCGAGAGGGCGCGGGGGCCACCGGCGGCAGCAGCGCCAGCAGATCGGGCGGGATGGCGTAGCGGCGCTCGTGGCCCGACGGCACCGGCTGGATCATACCCAGCAAAAATAGCCGCTCGGTGGGCGACGGCGGGGCCGACAGCGCCAGCAGATAGGCGCGGGGGTTGGCGTAGCTCTCGGCGGCGCGGATGCTGCCAAACTCGCGCTCGATCACCGGCGCGGGCAGGCTGCCGCCGTGGGATTGCAGGCGCACCAGCGCGGCGCGCGCTGGCGGCGGCAGGCCATCTAGCGCGCGCCGCACTGCGGTGGCATCGAGCATCGCATCTGCCAGCAGCTCGGGCGAGGCCCCCAGATCAGGCGATAGCAGCCACATCCGCGCAATCACCGCTCGCTCCGAGGGGATTCGCTCCTCTAGCCAGAACCGCAGATCCAGAGCGCCATTCATCAAGCTATCGTCCTTCTGTGGGTACGAAAACCCTTTCACGATCGCGCCATAGGCCATAGGGAAGCCCAGCAAAGTATAGCATATCTGAGCTAGGAAGGGGAGCAGCGCCCCATGCCGCGCCCCGGCTGTGGTATTATGCACCGCGGGCTTTTCTGGCCCGTGTCGCTGAAGCACCAAACGATACTGCCAGGCCAGCGCCTGGCAAGGAGGAAGGCTTGTCGGCCCGAAGCATCCCAAATTTGCTCGGCTTTCTGCGCATTCTCACCACGCCCCTGCTGTTCTGGCTTGTGCTCTGGGGCACGGCGGGCGGCTACATCGGGGCCAGCGTCCTGCTGCTGCTGATGGCGATCAGCGACATGGTAGATGGCAAGCTGGCCCGTCGGCTCAACGCGGTCTCGCCGCTGGGCGTCTTCCTCGACACCACATCCGACAAGATCTTTGTGGCCGGTGCCATGCTGCCCATGATCGAGACCGGCCTGCTGCCCGCCTGGATCCCCTTCCTAGTGATCTTCCGCGACTCGGCGGTGTCGGGCCTGCGCTCCTACGCCGCCGCCGAGGGCCACGTGATCTCGGCTGGGGCCTGGGGCAAGCAGAAGCTGGTGATCTCGGTGGTGGCAATCATCTGGCGGCTGGTCGCGGCCACGATCACGCTCTACCCCGAGGCGCCCAACTGGCTGCAGCTGATCGGCAACGTGTGGCCGATCTCGATGGGGCTGTGCGTGATCTGGACGGCGATCTCGGGCATTGAGTACTTTGTCAAGGCCTGGCCCATGCTCAGCAGCGATATCACCCCCAAGGTGAAGGGCGATCTCGAGTAGCTTGCCACCTAGCGCACGGCGCGTTCCGATCCAGCCCGCGACAACCTACCGAGCAACCTGCATGTACAACGCACAGATCCGCAGCCTGCTGCACCGCGTCCTCATCCAGATCAGCATCGGCACCGCAGCGCTTGCGGCCATCGGCGTGCTGGCCCTGGCGCAGGGCCACACGCGCTCCTGGGATTTCCCGCTGGCATGCGGCATCGAGGCGCTGGCCTTCGCCGGGGCCGCCGCGTGCATCCAGCGGCGCTGGATGGCTGGCGCGGGGGTGGCGCTGGCGGCACAGGCGCTGGTGTGCGCCGCTATGGCCACGCGCTACCCCCAGCTGGCGGCGGCGCTGGCGGTGCGGCAGTCGGTGGGGGCGTGCCTGATGCTTGCGCTCATCCCGCGCAGGCTGTTTGCGGCCATGTGCGGGCTGTCGCTGCTGAGCGTGGCCTGCAGCATCATCCGCCCCGCGATCGCTATCCCGCCCGCGCCGCTGGGGCCGTGGCTCATGCCGATGAGCATGGCGGTCACCATGCTGACGCTCGGCGCGGTGGTCTGGGCGGGCAAGCAGATCATCGGCATCGAGCGCGCCACCCGCGTGCAGCTCGCCCAGAGCCTGGCCCAGCTGCACGATGCCCAGACCCAGCTGCTGCGGGCTGCGCAGGACAAGGCCGCCATCGATACCGCGATCGCGGCCACCCACGACCTCGCCCAGCCGCTGACCGTCATCCTCAGCGAGGCGGGCATGCTGCGGGCCTTCCCGCAGACCGCCGCCGAGCAGGCCCAGTCGATCTCTGCGATCGAGCGCGCGGCCATCCAGGCATCCCAGAAGCTCCACCGCATCCGCGAGGTGCGGCACTATGTGCCCACCGAGTACCTAAACGATATCACGATGCTGAATCTGGAATCGGATCAGGCCTACGATCCGCAGATCCGCATATAGCGACGCCCCAGCGGCAGGAACATACAGCGGCGTACCGAGCAGCACAGCAAGCAACAGGAAGGCACAGTCAGGCGGCGCGCTGGGCATATTGACATGGGTTCTGCGGCAGACTATTGTAGCCATAGCCGCCGTACGCCAAACGATGCCATCATTTTTCGCCAGAGCGCCCCGCGCGCTTGGCAAGGGAGCTTGTGCTATGCGCGACATCTCCGCCCAGGCCGCCGACACGCGCCGCCCGCTCACCACGGCCCAGCAGATCGTGCTGAGCGTCTACTGGCTGGCCACCAGCGCCCACTGGTCGGCCATCCTGATCACGCTGCTGCCCCTCCAGGCCGAGGCGATCGGCGGGGCCGAGTTCAAGGGCCGCACGCTGGGCAGCATCCTGCTGTTCGGCGCGCTGGTGTCGATGGTGGTCGCGCCCTTCTTCGGGGCCTGGAGCGACAGCGTGCGCACGCGCTGGGGGCGGCGCAAGCCCTTCCTCGTCGTTGGGACGATCTGCAACGTGGCGGGGCTGCTGGTGATGGCCAACATCCACGCAGGGCCAGGCGCGCTGCCGATCTACATCGCCACCTTCATGTGGCTCCAGCTGTTCAACAACCTGGCCACCGCTCCCTACACCGCGCTGCTGCCCGACATCACCCCGCCCGAGCAGCGCGGCTCGGCCAGCGGCTGGATGGGCCTGATGAGCATGCTGGGCACCTTCGTGGGCGGCATCACCGGGCTGCTGCTGCCGGTGGTGGGCGGCGTGTCGGGCGCATACCTGATGCTGGCCGCGATCATGCTGGTGGCCATGCTGATCACGGTGCGCTTCGTGCACGAGCCGCCCGCGCCGCCCGCAGCGCCGTTCCGGTGGGGCGTGGCGCTGCGCGGCATGCTCGCGCCCTTCCGCTCGCGCGACTTCGGCTGGGTGTTCTTCACGCGCTTCCTGGTCATCCTGGGCACCTTCACCGTGCAGGAGTTCATCCAGTTTTTTATGCAGGATGTGGTGGGCGGCGGCAGCGCCGAGCACACCTACACCTTCTTCGGCATAGCGCTGGCTAGCACCGCCGCCGCCGCGACCTCGTTCTTCATTATCGCGCTGCTGGTGGGCGCGGTGGGCAGCTCGCTGGTGGCAGGCAAGCTCTCCGACCGCTACGGGCGCAAGATCATGGTCTACATCAGCGGCGGGCTGCAGGCGCTAGTGGTGCTGGTGTTCGCGCTCAGCGGGCGCTTCGAGGTGGTGGTGCTGCTGGGCGTGGTGTTCGGGGTGGGCTACGGAGCCTACCGCTCGGTCGACTGGGCGCTGATCACCGACGTGCTGCCCAACCAAGAGGAGTACGCCAAGGACATGGGTATGTGGCACATCGCCGACACCCTGCCGCAGATCCTGGCCACCCCGATCGCGGGCGCGCTGCTCGATGAGTTCCAGCGCGTCGGGCGCAGCAACGGCATGCCCACACTCGGGTATAATGTGATCTTTGCGATGGCCTTTGTCTACTTTCTGCTTGGGACTGCCCTTGTCCGCAATGTGCGCGGGGCAAGATGAGGTAAGCTGTGAGCACAATCGCAGACGTTTTTACCCGCTGCAAGGCGGAAAAGAAGCTCGCGCTGATGCCGTACCTGATGATCGGCTACCCCCAGCGCGAATCGACCCTGGAGCTCGCGCCCGCGCTTGAGTCCGCCGGGGCCGACATGTTCGAGCTGGGCGTGCCCTTCTCCGACCCGCTGGCCGACGGCGCGACCATCCAGCGCGCGGCAGAGCGCTCGCTCGCCAACGGCGTGCGGCTGCCCTACTGCCTAGAGACGGCCGCCACGCTGCGCCAGCGCGGCCTGAAGGCCCCGCTGGTGATGATGGGCTACTACAACCCCTTCCTGCAGTATGGCGTCGAGCGGCTGTGCGACAGCGCGGCCTCGGCGGGCGTCGACGGCCTGATCATCCCCGACCTGCCGCCCGAGGAGGCCGCCGAGGTGGGCGCGGCCTCGCGCGCGCGCGGGCTGGACCTGATCTGCTTCATGGCCCCCACCACCCCCGAGGAGCGCATGGAGCAGATCGGCAAGGTGGCCAGCGGCTTCATCTACTGCGTGGCGCTCACCGGCGTCACCGGCGCGCGCAAGGAGCTGTGGTCGGGCCTGCCCGACTTCCTGCACCGCGTGCGCCAGCACACCGACCTGCCGCTAGTGGTGGGCTTCGGCATCAGCACGCCCGAGCACATCCAGCAGGTAGGCGCCTACGCCGACGGCGCGATCGTGGCCAGCGCCCTGATCAACACGCTCGACCGCCTCGCGCCCGAGGCCCAGGTCGAGGGCGCGGCCCAGTTCGTGCGCTCGCTGCGCGGCTAGCCCGCCTAACTTGTTCCTACGTTCCAGCTTGGGGAGGCAGCGCGCCTCCCCAAGCCTGTCTCTGACGCTGCTCGCAAAAAACCAGCGCTATCATTTGCTTTGCATTGAAAAAGAGCCGAGACTCTTTCAAAATGAGGAGAGGAAAACAGACGTGAAAAAGCTGATCTATATTGCCCACACCCAAGTTGGATTCGAGGAGATCGTGGCCGAGCAGCTGCGCCAGGAGTACACCGGGCTAAAGGTGCTGGGCACCCGCTCGGTCTCCGATAAGAATGGCATGGTGCTCTTCCACTACGATGGCGCGATCCAGGATCTGTTCGACCTGCGCACGATCGAGGATCTGTTTGTGCAGGTGCTCAGCCAGGCCGGGCTGCCGCCAGTCTACGCCGGGCTACGCCTGCTCACCGATGGCGTGAAGGCCGCGCAGATGGAGGACGCCTTCACGCTCATCCGCTCGCTGCGGCCTGGCTTCGGCGGGCGCGGCGGCAAGACGCGTTTCCGCGTGATCGCGCGGCAGGCCAACCAGGCCAGCTACCGCCGCGTGGACGCCCAAGAGGCCGTGGAGAAGGGCATGAAGCAGCGCGAGGACCGCAAGTGGGAGCTGGCCGAGCAGAGCGCGATCGAGCTGTGGGTGACCATGCTCACCAACGAGGCCATCGTGGCGCTGCGCCTGAGCGACGAGAAGATGCGCCGCCACACCGAGAAGCGCGAGCACCTGCCCGCGTCGCTGCGGCCCTCGGCGGCGGCGGCGCTGGTCTGGCTCTCGCGCCCGCGCCCCACCGATGTGTTCCTCGACCCTATGTGCGGCGCGGGCACCATCCTGATCGAGCGCGGCGAGGCCGGGCGCTACAAGCAGCTCTACGGCGGCGACATCCGCGAGGAGGCCGTGGCGGCTACCCTAACAAACATCGGGCCGCGCTACAAGCCGATCAGCATCGAGGAGTGGGATGCGCGCAGCCTGCCGCTCGCCGACGAGTCGGTGAGCAATGTGGTGGTGAACCTGCCCTTCGGCCAGCAGATCGGCTCGTACGAGGAGAACCGCACGCTCTACCCCGCGTTCCTGCAGGAGATGAGCCGCGTGGTGCGGCCCGCCGGTCGCCTCGTGGCGCTCACCGGCGACATGCGCTCGTTCGAGACGGCGCTGCGCCGCAACACCAACTTCACGCTGCTGCGCCAGTTCTCGGTGATGGTGCTGGGGCGCGCGGCGGCGGCCTACCTGTTCGAGCGCAACTAGGCGCAGCGCCCGCCGCACCGCAGCAGACACGCATGCGGTGCGGCGGGTCGGCAAAATTATGATATCCAAGCCACAAGCAAATCCATGTTGGCTACAGTTAAGATTAGAACCACTATTCCAAGTTAAACCAACTAAGACTGATGTCCTTGATTCCGAACGCTCAACCATTGCTTATCATAATTCTTACTTAGCATCAACTCAATCTGCCTTAATAGAATACCATCATCTTTATTAAAGCAACCCTGACTGCGTTTAGCTTCTATCCGTCGATGAACTGCCCATAGAATTGTTAGAGCACTATATATAAGTATACGTACTGATTGTGGATTCTTCTTCTCTAATTTACCTACGGACTTATAAATATCACCACCATCGATTTTACTATCTGATTTATCGCCAGAACTCGTCATTATTCCACCATAAACATCGTAGCTTAAAATTTTCAACCCACCAAAACGAAACTTCTCATTCTCTTCCACCAAAAACAGCATATAACCAGAAACACTTATAAGGTCTTTTATATATTTATCATTATAATTACTTTCTTCTTTTTCATAATCATCAATATTAACCTTATACAGCATATCACATATGAAATCTGTATACTTCACAAGCTTCTCTGGAGAATCCCTATCTTTACTATGTATTATATTCATTTTCGGATGAATATAATATTTTATTATTTTTTCAATTGTATTTTTAACTTTCCCTGTTTTATTACCACTAATATACTTATTTAAATCTAATATAGATTTTCTACTTAGACCAATACAAATATCAACTAAATGCGTAAAAAGGCTGATCTCAAGAAAATCATTATCTTCTGAGAAAGCAGCCTGATCTTGAATATCACTTCCCTTACATACGCCTTCAGATCCTTTAGCTCTTATGCTATTTACTTGATGAACACCCTGATAAACAAAAATAGCACTATTATTTTCATGATGGCGGCCATCTGCTGTCATATCCAAATCTGATCCAGCATTAATAGTCAATACTACACCCACATGCACATCAGCTGAGGGATTTACAATCTTCTCATCGTAATCAATATTGATCTCCTCATAACCATGGGTCGCATCTTTCCAAAGTGCTATGTTTTTCCAGCCATCCTTATAACGTTTATCATTACCACGTTTTGTCATGCCCAATGCGCTTAACGACAGTACCGATGTACCAGGATCGTCAGCCATCACACTTGCATAGCGCCCAGACCAGCGAGCTTTGCTCTGCGGGCCATCAAGTAACAATGCTATCAACAGTGTGGGTCCTATCCCTCGTACCAGCTCCGACACGGGGTCAAGCCGAGCAAGGTCTTCACAGACCAGAGGGCAAAGCGTAAACCATTCATTTGCTGCAAGGACAGAAAGCCTCCGCATATAGAAATTGGTCGCCTCCCACCATAATTTTTTACTTGTTAGCACACTACCCAGCTTATATTGTAAAATCTGCTGTTGATTAAGACACCAACGATGGTGCTTATTCTGCATCATCCGATACCATTTACCAGCAAAAAACGTAGACATGTAAACCATATTATTAGAGAGCCTGCCAGTATCAATTTCATCAAGATTATCACCCGCATGGCCACAGATACCCGATATAACTATCGGCATCTTATCTCTATCTTGGTTTTTGGTAAGGAAACTTAAAAATGCATCTAGCTGTTTTTCTGTTAGGGCCTGCTCTGGCAAGACGACCATATGAATGCGGCCAATTGATTCTTCTGCATTTTTTATCAGATCATACGCAACATCAGGTTTGAATTCTTCTTTCGCGCCAATATATTGAAAGTATCTTGTGTTTTCATAACTATTCCTATCAGTAGCAAATGTACTAGCCCGAAAACGATCAGTATCAATCGTGAAAGGCCAGGGGATTATTAATATATTAACAATATTATCATCAATATTAACTAAAGGCATTGTTCTCCAGCGTATCTCTGCTTCTGTCTGGTGAGATGTCAGATGATGAGACACTGAGCGTAGAGTCATCCCTACAGTAGGGGTTCGTAGCTTTGGCAAGATAGATACAATATTTTTCGGAAGACGAGACAGTGTCCCATGCAAAGAAAGCAAGTTATTGGCAACAAATATAACCATCTTCGTTTTATGTCTTAAATCATGCTCCTTATTATCATCAGTGTGTTCTACTAATGGTATGCCAAATCCTCTACAGGTCTCATCAGCTATTGCATGTAGCTCTAATAAAACCTTTGCAACTTCCCAAGCATCATCTTGATTATAGCTATAGGCATTTTCATTTTTAGATTCAACATACTCATTCTCATCGAATAGATCCTTCTTTGTATCTGGACTAATAAGTGCTGATAGATGTCTCAATGTTACTCTTCCAGCGCTTTCTCGAAGCTTATTCTTAAGTTTTTCTAATTTCTCCATGTGTGAGTTTTCATTTACAATATTCTCAATCCATTCTTTCTTATAAGCTTCAAGATCTTTATCCCAAGTCTTGCTTTCAGGCCATGTTTTTGTTGGAGCTACCGCCAAGAGATAACTACCAGTGCGGCTAAAAATTAGCGATGTTAGAGCAAAAACATCCGGTGGCCAAGCAAACCAATCATCCAAATTCCATTTTGGATTTAGCTGGTTCATAAACTCAAAGACTGTCGGAGAATCACTTGCAATATTTTCAGAATCACTCATGATATGCCTCATTTCAAGTGTGCCTCTGCCATAAAACATGCAATATAAGCATATCACATATGTCAATCAAAAATATAATTTTACAGGTAAAATATATCACATACTAAATAAGATGTCTTGCTATATCAGCTGATATAGCAAGACATCTTATTTACCAACTTTCAGTATGGCGTTACCCAATATCATCAACAGTACTCCCGGAATATCTTGGTATGCCCCAAAACCGCGCAGAAGCTCTGCCCCGGCACCAGCGCCAGAGCCAGCCGCCGCAACAGGTGGGCCAGCACCACCCGCATCTGCAGCTGCGGCAAGCTACCTTGTTCGCGCTCAACTAGGCGCTAGGCATGCCCAGCGGCGCTCGCCCTTCGGCGTGCCTCGGCGATAAGCGCAGCGTTATCCTGCGCCAATGCGCCGCCGGGCAGGTCGAGCACATCCTCCAGGCCAATGCGGGTGCTGTAGCCGCGCGCCAGCGCCAGATCGAGCACCGGCCAGGCGGTAGCATCTTGGCCGTGCAGCAGGCGGGGCGTCCGATCGGCGGCATAGTCGAGCGCCGCCTCAATCTGCGCGATGGTCGCCATCGCGCCGTGGAGCGTCGGCTCGCCTGGCTCGATCAGCACCCGCAGGCATGCTCCGGCAAGCCCCCAGCGCACATAGGCCTCGGCGGCGGCGGCGCTGTCGATCCCGGCCTCTACCGCCACGCCCAGGTCCGCAAGCGCGGCGCACAGCTCGCCAGCGCCCGGCTCGGAGAAATTGACCGAGGCGAAATCGGGCAGCTCGCGCCACGAGGCCACCGCAGCACGGCGCGCCTCGACATCCGGCAGGATGCTGAACAGCGTGCTCACGCCCACAGGCACACCAGGGCAGGCGGCGTGCACCGCCAGCAGCGCCGCGCCCACATCCGCCGCCGCAAGCGACTGGTGCCCAGCGGCACCGCGCGGGTGCATGTGGATGGCCTGCGCGCCAGCGTCCACCGCAGCCCACGCCGCATCCGCAAGCTCGCGCGGGGAGAGCGGCAGCGCGGGGTGATCGCCTGGCGCGCGCGCGCCGTTCAGACAGACTTTGAGCAGCGGCATCGTATCCTCCTTCAGCAAAACCACGGGCCACCCCAAGGGTTGAGATCAACCCTTGGGGTGGCCCGCACATAGCTACACCACCTGCAGCACGATCCGGCCCCGACCATGCCCGCGCTGGCTCTGCGCATGGGCTTGGGCAGCCTCGCTCAGCGGGAAGACCGCCCCAACCAGCGTGCGCAGCTCGCCGCGCTCAAGCATCTGCGACCACGTGTCGAGCTGCTCGGCAGAGGCTCGCATCGAGAAGAACGATGCCTTCACGCCAAGCGACTCGGCCTGCGCACCGTCGGGCGGGTTCACGATGCTGACAAACCGCCCGCCCCGTTTTAGCGCCGCCATGGCGCTGGCGGCCGTCGCGCCGCCGACCGCGTCAAAGAGCAGATCAACATCTTCCACAGGAACGGCGGGGGTCTGCGTGTAGTCAATCACCGTGTCGGCACCCAGCGAGCGCACAAACTCGACATTGCTGGTGGATGTGGTCGCGAGCACCTGCG
This sequence comes from Chloroflexia bacterium SDU3-3, assembly GCA_009268125.1. Classification (NCBI taxonomy): domain Bacteria; kingdom Bacillati; phylum Chloroflexota; class Chloroflexia; species Chloroflexia bacterium SDU3-3. Next base: position 123,095 of record WBOU01000013.1, read on the forward strand.
CGCCGCTGGCGTGGGCAAACTGCACCCCGAACATGCCGACGCCGCCCGACCCGCCCAGGATCAGCACCCGCTGGCCCGGCTGAAGGCCGCCCTCGTCAAAAAGCGCCTGCCAGGCGGTGCTCGCCCCGATAGGGATGGTCGCCGCCTCGACAAACGTGAGCGATGGCGGCTTGGGCGCAAGGGTGGTGGCGGGGGCCACGCAGTACTCGGCGTAGGCACCGGCGTTGGCCCGGCCAAACACCTCCTGCCCGACCGAGAAGCCAGCCACGCCCGGCCCGACGCGCTCCACCACGCCCGCCAGCTCCACGCCGGGCACCCACGGGAAGCTCACCGGCATCATGCGCTGCATCGCGCCCGAGCGGATCTTCCAGTCGATCGCGTTGACGCCCACCGCATGGACGCGCACCAGCACCTCGCCCTCGCCCGGCTCCGGCTGTGGGATCTGCTTCAGCTCAAGCACGCCGACATCACCATAGCCCTCTACCACAATCGCCTTCATGTCGCCCATCTTCTTCTCCTCTCGCCAAAGATATGTTTAGCAAATACTATGCCAGCATAGTATTTAGAACAAAAAAACACCTCGTCGTCCTACTCCTCGCCCAGATTCGCCACAGACTGCTGGAGCAGGCGGAGAAAAAGCACCTTCTCCACATCGCTCATGCCGCGCACGGTGCAGGCCGCCAGATCCTGCCACACCTGCTGGGCTGGGGCGTAGAGCGCGCGGCCCTCCTCGGTGAGGAACACCTGCAAAGCGCGGCGATCCTCGGGGTCGGGACGGCGCACCACCAGGCCAGCGCGCTCCATGCGCTGCAGCGACTTGCCGATAGTGGCTAGGCCCACCCTAAAGCGCGCCGCCAGCTGGGTGGCCGTCAGGCCATCCTCCTCGTGCAGCAGAAAGAGGATATGCTCTTGCGCAGCGTAGAGGCCGATCTTCTTGAGATTTTCCTCGCAGCGCTGCCGGTGAGAATGGGCAAGCATGATGATCTGATAGCTGATCTCGTCATTCATAGGCACCACGTGCGCTCAAAAATTACTATGCTGGCATAGTATCATGCGCTAGCACTTTAGTCAATAGGGCAAATTCACTCATCTTCGCGGGCGCACCGTCACCCGCAGGCCGTCCCAGGGCATCTTGGTGGGCACCGGCACCGCGCGGAAGCTCTGCCCTGGCACCAGCGCCAGATCCAGCCGCCGCAGCAGGTGGGCCAGCACCACCCGCATCTGCAGCTGCGCGAAGGCCAGCCCCACGCACACGCGCGGCCCGCCGCCGAAGCCGATCAGGTGGAAGGGGTGGCGGCCCTCCTCGCGCGGGGGCGCGAAGCGCTCGGGGTCGAAGCGCTCGGGTTCGCGCCACAGCTCGGGCATCATGTGGGTGAACACGCTGGAGTACATCACCGTCCAGCCCTTGGGGATGCGGTAGCCGCCATAGGCGAACTCCTCCACCACGCCACGAAAACCGCCGGGCGCAGGCGGGTGCAGGCGCTCGGCCTCGCGGAGCGCGCGGTCGAGGTAGGGCAGCTGGCGCAGCTGCTCGGCGCGCAGCGGGGCCTCGCCCAGCGTGGCGGCTAGCTCGGCGCGCAGCCCGGCCAGCTCGGCGGGGTGGCGCAGCAGCTCGTAGCAGGCCCACGTCAGCAGCGAGGTGATAGTGTCGTGCCCGGCCCACAGCAGCACCAGCAGCTCATCCACCAGCTCGGCATCGCTGAAGCCCTGGCCGTCGGCGTCGCGCGCGGCGATCAGCATGGACAGCATGCTGTCGTCGGGCCTGCGCCGCCGCTCGGTGATAATACCAGCCAGGGTGCGGCGCAGATCCTGTGCGGCCCCCCAGGCGCGGCCAAACGGCAGGAAGGGCAGCCGCCACGCAGGGAAGGCGAACAACCCCCGGCTGAACACGTGGAACTCGTGGGCGAAAGCGCGGGCCTGCGGGCCATCGGGCAGGCCCAGGATGGCCCCCGCCGCCACCGCGAAGCTCAGGTGCTTGAAGCCGTCGAACAGCCGGATCTCGCCCGCCCGCAGCCACACATCGGCGTGCGCCTCCACCAGCCGCTGCATCAGGCCCAGGTAGCGCGGCACCGCCGTGGCGTGCAGCGCGGGCATGATCATGCTGCGGTGGCGGCGGTGCTGCGCGCCGTCGATCAGCGACAGGCCGTCGCCGATCAGCGCGGTGAGCGTGCGACTCCAGCCATCGCGCGAGGAGAACAGGTGGGTGTGGCTGCCCAGGATGAAGCGGTTGGCCTCCGGCCCCAGCAGCACGGCGCACGGCCTGCCCAGCAGGTGGGTGCGGAACACCGGCCCGTAGCGGGCATGGCGCTCCTGCGCGAAACCCAGCGGGTCGAGCCACCAGTGGTTCATCTCGCCCACAACGGGCATGCCATCGCTGCCCGGCGGCAGCGGCAGATCTGCGACGGCCATAGCGTTTCTCCTACCTGCGCGACACCACAATAAAAAAACGGCTGCGCGGGCGATCTGGATCGCCCGCGCAGCCGCAGCGTGGCCGCTAGACATCGTGCGGGATGATCACCGGCATGATCCGGTCGTAGCGCACCGAAGACTGGATCGGCTCCAGCACACGCCAGGTGCCGGGCGTGCGCGGCAGGCACAGCACCTGCAGCCGCCCCTGGCGCAGCAGCCGCAGCGCCTCGTTGCCATCGGCCACCCAGATGCTGCCCACATAGGTGCGGCGCGGCGCGACCGCGATCGCGCAGTCGAGCAGCGCACCCTCGATATCGCCCGTGAGCGTACGATTGGGCCGCAGCTTGAGGATATGGGCGCGCAGCATCAGCCCGTTGCGCAGCAGGAAGATGTCGTCCCACACGCGCATGCCGATGCGGTAGGTGCCAAACAAGAACATACCCACCAGCAGCGTAAGCGGCAGCGCCACCAGCACCAGCGGCATGCGCATCACGGTCAGCACCAGCAGCGCCACCACGCTCAGCAGCAGCATGGGGTTGAGGAAGCGCTCGGGGCGCTCGAAGGTATACTCGCCAAACAGGTTCAGCAGTAGCACCGGCGAAAGCGGGCGCGGGGTAGATTGCTGCAGATAGGCTGCATCGACGTGTTCGCTAACCTGCTGCATACACGCTCCTAACAAGATAGAAAGACTGCGATTACGATGAATTGTAGTGTATGCGCTGTTTTCTGACAAGCGGCAAATTTCCCCGCTGCGGTGGGGCATATGTCCCATCGATATGCGGAAGATTGTTTACCACGAAGACGCGAAGACGCAAAGGGTACAAGAACCGTTTACCGCCAAGACGCCAAGACACCAAGGGCGAAAGCGGTTGACTGCCGATGATCTCGCATTGCCGACATTGGCTCCGATCCGATGCCCGCAATGCCGCGCCATTGGTGTAGGGGCGGGTCTCGTGCCCGCCCCATCGTGACCCGCCGCAGGCATCGCAATCCAACCGATGATCACGGCGCGTGGCGATGTTGATCCGCGACGGGGTTCATCGCATGCATCGCAGGGATGTTCGATGTATACGATAAACCCCGTCGCGGGCGGGCACAAGACCCGCCCCTACGTCCATGATTTGCATCGTGCGATCCTGCCTTGCCCATGGCCCACAGGCCGAAAAGCGCCGATTTTTCCCCTTCGTGCCTTGGCGTCTTCGTGGTTAAAAGTTCACCGCTGCGCTGTACGGGGTTGACAGCGCCCACATGTCGTGATACAGTGTTTTTCTTGAAAAACATTGTTATAGCGCTCTTCTTTATGACAACATACAGCGCAGTGCGCGACCACAACCAAGAGACCCTGCGGCAGGCCATCATCGCCGCCGCCACCAGGCTGCTCCAGCGCCACGGGGGCGAGGCCATCACCGTGCGGCGCGTCGCCCAGGAGATCGGCTGCTCCACCACGGTGATCTACAGCCTCTTCGGCAGCAAAGATAGCCTGGCCAACGCCCTGTTTCAGGAAGGCTGCCGCCTGCTGAACGCCACCATGGCCAGCGTATCGCTGGACAGCGAGCCGCGCCAGGTGCTGGCAAGGTTGGCCGATGCCTACTGGCAGTTTTCCCAACAGCACCCGCACTACTACACCATGATGTTTAGCGGGACACTGGCCGAGTTCAAACCCAACGATGAGAGCAAGCAGGAGATGGAAAACGCCATCGACATGCTGATCGCCCTGCTCGACCGCTACCGCCAGCAGGGCCTAGTGGCCGCAGGCGAGAGCTTCGTGCAGGCCAAGATGCTCTGGGCGGCGCTCCACGGCGTCATCCAGCTGGCCCTGGCCGGGCACCTGCACACCGAGCAGATCGCCAGGGCGATCTACGCACAGATGGTGAGCACCATGGTCGCCGCCATCGTTCTCCCATAGCAAACGACGCACGTCGCTACGGCGTGCGTTGCTTTTACCCAATAAATAACAGCGTTATCGAATAAGAACATCGCTACAAGAAGGAGCAGCACTATGTTCAGCTACAAAGGAAAGACCGCACTGATCACCGGGGCATCGTCGGGCATCGGCATGGCATTCGCCCACGAGCTGGCCAAGCGCGGCATGCACGTCATCCTGGCGGCGCGCAGCGAGGAAAAGCTGCGCGAGCTGGCCACCCAGCTGAGCGCCCAGCACAAGGTGCAGGCCATCGCCGTGCGCGCCGACCTGAGCGCCGAGCACGGCGCGGCCAGGCTGGCCGAGGAGCTAGAGCGCCGCGCGCTGGTAGTCGACCTGCTGGTGAACAACGCCGGGCTGGGCGGCTACGGCCCCTTCGCCAGCATCAGCGCCGAGCGCCAGCACGAGCAGGTGATGGTGAACATCGCCGCGCTGGTCGAGCTGACCCACGCGCTGATGCCGCAGCTGCTGGCCCGCCGGGGCGCGGTGATCAACGTCTCCTCCACCGCCTCGTTCCAGCCGGTGCCCTCCATGGCGGTCTACGCCGCCACCAAGGCCTTCGTCACCTCGTTCTCGGTGGCGCTGGCCGAGGAGTACCGCAGCGAGGGGCTGCAGGTGGTGGCGCTCTGCCCCGGTGCCACCGCGACCAACTTCTTCGCCGTGCTCGGCACCCGCGACGCCGCCGCTGGCGCGATGCGCACCACCCAGCAGGTGGTGGCCACCGGCCTGCGCGCCCTAGAGCGCGGGCAGAGCGTGGCGGTGGATGGCAGCCTCAACGCGCTGCTGGCGGCGCTCGCCAAGCGCTTCCCGCTGGGCATCGCAGCCAAGCTCGCCGCCAGGGCGGTGCACGCGCCGAGCACGATGAGCAAGGCATAGCCGCCGCTCGCACCCCAGCCCACACAGCGCGCTGCTGTGTGGGCTTTTTGCGCTGGCCACTATTCCACATGAAAGTCGGGTATGGTGTGGCACCGCTTATGCTACGTCGTGAGGCGTCTTCATCATACGCAAGAGAGGAAGTAGCGATGAGCGATGATGTGATAAAGCCCACGCAGAAGGACGCCGATCTCGCCGCCTTCACCAGCGCCGACGACCAGCCGATGACCACCAACCAGGGCCAGCCAGTAGGCGATGACCAGAACTCGCTGCGGGCCGGGCCGCGCGGCCCGACGCTGCTTGAGGACTACATCCTGCGCGAGAAGATCCAGCACTTCGACCACGAGCGCATCCCCGAGCGGGTGGTGCACGCGCGCGGCGCGGCGGCGCACGGCTACTTCGAGCTGAGCACATCGCTGGCGCAGTACACCACCGCCAGCGTGCTGACCCAGGTGGGCAAGCGCACGCCCGCCTTCGTGCGCTTCTCCACGGTGGCGGGATCGCGCGGCTCGGCGGACACCGCGCGCGATGTGCGCGGCTTCGCGGTGAAGCTCTACACCGACGAGGGCAACTGGGATCTTGTCGGCAATAACATCCCTGTATTCTTCATCCAGGATGCGATCAAGTTCCCCGACCTCGTCCACGCGGTCAAGCCCGAGCCGCATAACGAGATCCCCCAGGCGGCCTCGGCCCACGACACTTTCTACGACTTCATCTCGCTCACGCCCGAGTCGATGCACATGCTCATGTGGATCATGAGCGATCGCGCCATCCCGCGCAGCTACGCGATGATGGAGGGGTTCGGCGTGCACACCTTCCGCCTGATCAACGCGGCGGGCGACAGCACCTTTGTGAAGTTCCACTGGAAGCCTGTGCTGGGCGCGCACTCGCTGGTGTGGGATGAGGCCCAGATCATCGCGGGCAAAGACCCCGACTTCCACCGGCGCGACATGTGGGAGTCGATCGCGCAGGGCAGGCCGCTGGAGTGGCAGCTGGGCGTACAGCTTCTGGCCGATGGCGAGGAGGGCAAGCTCGACTTCGACATCCTCGACGCGACCAAGCTCTGGCCCGAGGATCTGTTCCCGGTGCAGATCGTGGGCAAGCTGGTGCTCAACCGCAACCCCGACAACTACTTCGCCGAGACCGAGCAGGTGGCCTTTATGACCACCAACATCGTCCCCGGCATCGACTTCAGCGACGACCCGCTGCTCCAGGGGCGGAACTTCTCGTACATGGACACGCAGCTGAGCCGACTGGGCAGCCCGAACTTCCCCGAGCTGCCGATCAACCGCCCGGTGGCGGCGGTCGCCAACAACCAGCGCGACGCCCACATGCGCACCACCATCAACAAGGGCCGGGTCTCCTACGCCCCCGCCTCGCTCGATGGCCACTCGCCCGACGAGGTGACGAACCAGCGCGGCTTCGCCAGCTACCCCGCGCCGGTGGGCGGGCCGAAGGTGCGGGTGCGCAGCGAGTCGTTTGGCGACCACTACGGGCAGGCGCGGCTGTTCTGGAACAGCATGACCCCGGTCGAGCGCGAGCATATCGTCAAGGCGCTGCAGTTTGAGCTGAGCAAGGTGGAGACCCGCGAGGTGCGCGTGCGCATGCTCGACCACCTGCACACGATCAACCCAACGCTCGGCGCGCAGGTGGCGCTGGCGCTGGGCGAGCGGCCTGCCAGCGGCGGCCCCCTGGCCCCGCCCGACGGCACCGCCGACTCCGCCGCCGAGATCGCGGCCCTGGCCAGCGCGACCTCGCCCACCAGCGCCTCGGGCGGGCTGCAGCACACCGGCGGGCTGAGCCTAGAGCAAGGCCAGCCCAGCGTGGCCAAGGGGCGCAGGGTCGCGATTCTGGCCGCTGGCGGCACAAGCGCCGCGCAGGTGCAGGCCATCCAGGCCGCCCTGAGCGCCGAGGGTGCGATCGGCGAGGTGGTGGGGCCGCACCTGGGGCCGCTGGGTGGCGAGGCGGGGGTGGAGGCGACCAAGACGCTGGCCAACACCTCCTCGGTGCTGTTTGATGCGGTGGCAGTGCCCGGCGGCGCACAGGGCATCGCCGCGCTGCGCAAGATGGGCGACGCACGCGCCTTTATCGACCAAGCCTTCAAGCACGGCAAACCGATCGCCGCCCTAGCAGAGGGCACGGATCTGTTCGCGGCCACCGAGACCGCCCGGCTGCTGCATGGCGAAAAAGACCTGAGCGGCTACGGCGTGTTTGTCGACCAAGGCGGGCAGCCCACCACGATCACATCGTTTGTGGCGGCGCTGGCCCAGCACCGCTTCCGCAACCGCAGCCAGGCTGATCAGATAGCCGCCTAGCTCTTTTCGCACCATCCAGGCGGGTGCTTTCCCGCCTGGATGCCACAGCCTCACCCCGCCGTACCCAGCCGCCGCCACAGATGGAAGGTCGCGAGGCTGCGGTAGGGCGCAAACCGCTCCATCAGCGCCAGCGTGGTCGCACGATCGGGGCGCTCGCCCAACGAAAAAAACGTGCGCAGCGCGGCCAGCAGCCCGGCGTCACCCACCGGCACGCAGTCGGCGAAGCCAAACGAGCGCATGAGCATATACTGGGCCGACCACGGCCCGATGCCGCGCGTGGCCAGCAGCGTGCGCTCGATCGCCGGGGCGCTGCGGCGGGCCAGCTGGGCCAGCGGCAGCCGCCCTTCGGCCACGACCTGGGCCACGCCCACCAGATAGGCAGCCTTGGAGCGCGAGAAGCTGAGCGGCGAGAGCGCGCCCGCGCCCAGCGCCGCCACGGCCTCGGGCGCGGGCGGGGCATACCTCCCGCCCACCAGCGGCTGTCCAGCCAATTCTGTCAGGCGGCTGCGCAGCGCATAGGCAAAAGGCAGATTGATCTGCTGGCCGATGATCGTCCAGACCAGCCCATCGAAGTGGTCGGCCACCAGCGGCATGCGCAGCCCGCGCTGGCCCTCGGTGAGCCGCGCCACCTCGGGCGAGCCTGCGGCCATGGCCTCGAAGCGCTGCGGGTCGCTCGCCAGCCCCAAGCCCAGAAACACGTGGGTGTGGATCTGGCGCATGGCCTCGGCATCGAGCGTGGCGGGCGCGATCAGCTCGCACTGGGCCACATGCTCGCCCAACGATACCCGCAGCAGCGCCGCCCCGCCGCCCGCCAGCCGCAGCGCGCTGGCCCACACATCCCCCTCCACCCGGTCGGTCAGGCTATGCGGATCGCGCCCCAGGTAGGCCAGCGCCTGCCGCGCCTGGAAGCCCTCGGGCAGCGCCAGCGCGAAGCCGCGCCCCTCGCGCAGCTGGCGATAGGCGCTGGGCGACATGGCCGTGTGGCGGCGGAAGTTCTCCTGAAAGGCCGAGAGGCTCTCGAAGCCCACATCGCCAGCGATGGCGATAATGGTCGCATCGGTTCCCAGCAGCGCCCTGCATGCGGCCTCGACCCGCGCGCGCGCCAGCATGTCGGCGGGCGTAGTGTGGTAGTAGGCTCGGAACAGCTCGAACAGCTTGGTCTGGCCCACGCCGCCAGCGATGGCCATTGTGGGCACATCGCGGAAGCTGGCGGGGTCGGCCCAGATCGCCTCGGCCAGCCGCTCGGCTAGGCGCTCCTCGGTATCCACGCCGTGGTAGAAGTCGTCGGGGCGGCACATCTTGCAGGCGCGGTAGCCCGCCGCCAGCGCCTGGTCGGGCGTGGCGTAGAACTCCACGTTCTCGGGGCGTGGCTTGCGCGCCGTGCAGCCGGGCAGGCAGTAGATGTGGGTGGTGCGCACCGCCGTGATAAAGCGCCCGTTGTAGCTGGCATCCGAGCGCAGCATGCGCTCGATCATATGGTCGCGGGTCAGCTCCATAGCTGCACCGCCTCGCCAGCCAGCGCGCCCTCGTGGCGCAGCAGCCAGCGCTTGCGCTCCAGCCCGCCCGCGTAGCCCGTCAGCGAGCCGTCGGCACCCACCACGCGGTGGCAGGGCAGCGCCAGGCTGATCGGGTTGAGGCTGTTGGCCAGGCCCACCGCCCTGGCCGCGCCGGGCAGGCCCAGCCGCGCCGCCAGCGCACCGTAGCTGCTGGTGCTGCCCGCCGCGATGCCGCGCAGCGCCAGCCAGACCCGCCGCTGGAACTCGGTGCCGCCCAGGGTGACGGGCATGGCATCCAGCGCGCCAAGCTCGCCCGCGAAGTAGCGCGCCACCATGGCCCCCAGGCCGCGCGCCGCCGCGCCGGACACCAGCGCGTGCGCGCCATAGCGCTGGGCCAGCAGCCGCTCGCGCCGCACCGTGTTGTCGGCAAAATCTATGTAGGCCGCAGCGCCGCTGTCGCACACTACCACCACATCGCCGATCGGCGTGGCGATCGTCTCAATCTCTAGCTCTCTCATCCCATCCTCCATCTGCTCGCTCGTGATAGGGGTAGTATAGCCATATCCGCACATGCGGGCTACCGCTTTTCTTCGCAGGTATTTTACAAACAAAACAGCAGCCGTAAGCTTTCGCTACGGCTGCTGTCCCTAAAGTATGGAGTAGCGGGTATCTACCGTGCAATCACCGGTAGAAAGACATGGTAGTCACTTATAGTCACCTCTGGGATAGAATCCGATGGGCGATCCTCATGATATGGAGCATCACTGCTTAGCGTAATATGCTGCTCGCTCTCAATCGAAACAGCCCGCGACCGCTGCCCGTTGCTAAGAACGCTGATTCGCACCGAGTAAACACCCTCAGGATCATTTGGCCCTGTAAGGGTGATTCTTCTTATCCGGTGGGTGGATGCCCTGCGCGGGCGGCACCGAGGGGCCAGCCCTAGGAACCCCGCAAGGGGGCATTGCCTCTTGGAACCCCCAATTTTGAGCATTCCCCTGCTGCTCGGCGGCACCTTCACCGCATGAAAAAAGTGGGATGGCATGCCACAATCATGGGTTGAGATACATTGCTCTCTCAGCGATCTTTTCCTAGCGCGCTAGAGGCGGGCTCGCACCTGCCAAGATCTCCAGCGCGCCGTCGCTGTCGGCGTCGCGCAGGTCGATGGCCCGGTAGTGGCCGGACGGCGAGCGCCACGCCACCCCCAGCATCCAGTGGTCCCAGCGCAGCACGCTGATGCGCTGGCCTAGGTCGCCGGGACGCTCGCCGCCCTCCAGCAGCACCACCTCGTCATCCCCATCGCCGTCGATATCGCCCACGCGAACATCCTGCAGCCCCATGGGCGTGGGCGAGCCGCCCCAGATCACACGGAACGCGCCGCCACGGTAGCCCACGAGGAAGGGGTGCGAGCGCAGCACGCCCTGCGCGTCCGGCTTCCAGAGCGCCAGCAGCAGGTCGGCCCTGCCGTCGCCGTCGGCGTCGCCGCTGGCGATGCGGCGCACCTGCCACGCGGGCGACTCGTTCTGCCAGAGCAGCTTTGACGTGCGCGATGCGTTCGCGCGCACCTGCACGATGCCCCGGCTGTCGAGCGTGACCCAGAGCGGGTGTCCGTCGCCGCGCAGGTCGGCGGAGAAGGCGGTGGGCGCGGGGCGCAGGCCCTCATCCGTAGGCGTGGATATCGGCGTAGCAGTGCCCTTTTCCCAGCGCCATGCTGCCGTGGCCCGCGCCTCGGCTGGGCGCAGCTCGGCCAGTGCCTCGGCGGCGCTGGCCGAGCCTGCGGGCGCTGCGGCCACCTGCCCACGCCGGATGGCCACCGGCGCGGCCTCCAGCGCCGCGACCCCGCGCGCGTCGAGCCGCACCCGCAGCACCGCGCTGCGGCTGGTGTCGGCGCGGCCATCCTGGTCGAATATGAAGTTGCCAAGCGAGAACGCGACCACGCCGCGCCGCCCGCCCGCGTCCAGCAACTCCACGGGCTGGAGCACGTGCGGGTGCGCGCCCAGCACCACGTCGGCTCCGGCGGCCACCAGCCGCGCCGCCCAGTCGCGCTGGGCGGGCGATGGCGCGTGCTGGTACTCCTCGCCCCAGTGGACGAGCACCACCACGTGGTCGGCGCGGCGGGCGGCGGCGCGCACGTGGGCGATGGCGTTGTCATCCAGCCAGGCGCGGCCCCAGCCCTCGGCCTCGTCGGGCTGGTCGGCGGGGTCGCGCACCTGGTTGTAGGCCAGCAGCGCCACGCGCTGGCCCGCCGCCGTGAGCATGCGGGCGGTGCTAGCAGCCTGCGCGCCATTGCCCGCACCCAGCGGCGCGATGCCCTGGGCCTCTAGGGTTTGGGCCGCATCGCGCAGCCCGGCTGGCCCGGCGTCGAGCGCGTGGTTGTTGGCCAGCGACAGCGCATGGAAGCCCGCCGCGCGCAGGGCCGGGGCGAATGCGGGCGTCGCGGGCAGGCGGTAGGGGCCGCTGCGCACGGCGGCGCGCTCGGTGAGCGGGCTTTCTAGGTTGCCCAGCGCCAGATCGCCCGCCAGCAGCGGCCTGGCCAGCGCGAGCGCGTAGCCGTAGCCCTGCTGCTGGGCCGCTTTCGCCACGCCGCGCCCCAGCATCACATCGCCCACGGCCCGGATGTCGAGCGCGGGGCCGCCATCCCAGCCCTGGCGGGTGTAGAGCGGCTGCCAGGCCACGGCGGGCGCGGCGCTGCCGGGCCTGGGCGCGAGGCCCGCCAGCAGCGCCAGCGCGATCAGGAGTCGCCGCACGCTCATGGCTTCTGCAGCGGTGGCAGATCGGCCTTAGTCACGATCTTGGTGATGATCCAGCTATCGCCCTGCTTCTCCATCGTGTAGGTCACATCCGAGTCGTAGGCGTCGCGCACGCCGATGGGCTTGGGCAGGCTGCCCTCGTCGGGCGGCAGGTCGGAGACCGAGCCGGGGTAGAGCTTCTCCGACCAGCGCTCGCGGGTGGCCACCGTGGCGTGGCTGGCGTCCTGCATGTCGAAGGAGCGGAAATCGATGCTGTGGCGCTTCATGCCCAGGAAGGTCTTATCATCCACCAGCCCCTGGATGAAGGCCTTGGTGTCGGCCAGCTCATCCGGCCCCAGGTAGCTCTCCACCTGGCTGGCGTTGGTGTTCCAGAAGGCGTTGACCAGCGCGGTGTTGAAGTTCAGGATGGTGTCCGAGAGCTGCTGGTCGGCGGTCTGCGCCACCAGAAAACTCGCTGTCCAGTCGGCCAGCGGGGGCACGTCGCCCGCCTCTAGGCGCTTCTTCCAGGCCTCGTCGGTCAGGCGCTCGCCCAGCGGCTGCTCGAACTCGTAGTGCGAGAATACGCCGCCCTGGGCCAGCACCAGTTTGCCCTCCACTGGTACGGCCACGTAGATGTTGAACACGCGGCCCACGCCCTCCTCCAGCACGCTGCCGCCGGGGTTGGTGGCCACGTCGGCCACGGTGGCCACCTCGGGCGGGATCTCGCTCGACCCGTTCTCCTGCGGGCCAACGTAGGCGTTCTCGTCGTCGTGGGCGCTCAGGGTCAGCGCCTCGATCTCCACGCCGTACCTGCGGATGAACTGATACTCGTCCTCGGTGGGCGTCACGCCGGTCAGCTCTTTTTCGGCGATGCTCTTGAGCGTGGCGACCACGCGCTGCATGTTCTCCAGCAGGGTGCGCCCATCGTCATCCAGCAGGCCGCGCGAGTCAAGCCCCTCCTTCAGCATGGTGGTCATCGCGCCGATGCGGGCGTACAGCTCGGGCACCGGCTCAACATAGCCCTTGGGCAGGTCGGGCGAGGGCGGCGGCAGCCACGCGCCCTCGGCGTAGGCCTGCTTGCTGTAGAGGATGGTGTCGCGCTTCAGCTGGCTCCACGAGGCGATGGCGGCGTTCAGCTGCTTGTCCTGCCAGGCCTGCGAGCGCATGAAGAAGGGCATCTCGTCGCCGGGCTTTTCCAGCATGGGTCGCAGGCTGTAGATCCACGACCAGTAGAGGTTCTGGGTCCAGGTGTCCTGGTTATAGCCCTGGAAGGTGCTCTGGAGCTTGGCGATCTGGTCTTGGTAGCCCGGCATGGCGCTGTCGCCCGCGCTGGCCAGGTGCTGGCTGGCGCGCTCGGAGCCGATGGCGGCGAACAGATCCAGCGCCTTGGGCAGCGAGCGCCCCTCGACGTGGGGCGCGATCAGCTGGTCGAAGACGTAGGCGTCGGGCACTAGGCGCTGGCCCATGAAGCGCAGCCCCGCACCCTGGCTAGTGTTTACCTGGGGCGGGTGCAGCGCGGCGGCCTGATCGCGCAGCTGCGCGAGCTTTGCGGTGTCGAGCAGCGCGCTAGGTGCGGCTCCTGCGCCAAAGGTTTTCTCTAGCAGGTCGATGTACTCGGGGGGCGTCAGGTCGTCGCTCTTGCCCACGAAGAAGACCGTCGGCTCGTAGATGCCGCTCCACACATCGGCGGCCTGGTAGGAGCCGATGGTGGTGTCGCGCATGGCCATGGCCAGCAGCGCGGCCTGCTGGCTCGCGGTGTCGCTGGATGTGCTCATGGCCATGCGCCCGTGCCACATCATGGCGGTGAAGTAGCGCGCGAGCTTCTCGCTGGCGGTGTAGTGGCCGCGCGGCACGTACTGGCTCCAGTCCTCGCCGTTGGGCAGATCGGGGAAGATCGCCGAGGGCGCGAAGCCGCTGTGCGCGGCGATCTGGTCGAGGTCGGGCTGGGCCAGGTCGCGCAGGGCCTCGGGGATGCTCCACTCGGGCTGGAGCAGGTGCACGGCCACGGCGAAGTAGGCGGCGTTGCGGCGGGCGGGCTGCTCCAGCGGGGTGCCGCGCAGCTGCTCGTACTGCTGGGTGGATGCGCGCATCAGCTCCCAGTCGAGGCGGGTGAGCATATCGGCTAGATACTGCGACTCGGTGGTGCGCAGCATCTTGTCGAACATCAGATGGTAGACGTGCAGGATGGAGTCGGATGTGACGAAGGCGGGCGCGTAGCTGTAGCGGGCGCGCTCGTAGACCTCGTAGAACTCTTTGGTGTCGGCGGGGCTGATGGTGAAGCCCTGGAGTGCGACCATGGAGCGCTGCTCGGGGGTGAGCAGGGCGGTGACGGCCACATTGCTCAGGTCGGGCGCGGGGCTGAGCGCGGGCAGCGCCGCGGCCTTGGCCACCGCAGCCACCTGGAAGAGGGCGAAGTGGCCCGATGTGGCCTTGAAGCTCGCGGGTATGGCCGCATCCACCGGCGCGATGCTGAGCCTGCCTGCGGGCGCCGCTAGCGTGGTGGGCGCGGCGCTGGCGCTTGGGGTAGCGGTGGGCGGCGTGGCGGCAGACTGCATCTGGCACGCGGCCAGCAGCACGACGCCAAGCAGATACAGAGGTGCGCGTCGTCGCATAGGAAGAGCCTTTCCTCTACAAAGCAAATGAGGTGATCCATAGAGGAAAAACGATAGTTTATTTTTAGTTGGGGTGGCTGTCTCTCAAGTTGCGGTGTCGTAACTTTTCTCTAATGTTGTCAAAATGTTCTCTAATCGCTCAGAATATGGTCTATACGGTGCGCATATGTGCCCGCGCTTGGCGTGTATGCTAGGGGCAGAAAGCGGCGCTGGCACGGCCTCCCCGGCCCCCGCCGCGAGCGAGCATCTTCTGGCAGAAAGGCCACACGTCCATGGAATGCGCCACCACACAGACGATTACTGCTGCGCAGGTCATCGAGCTACTGGATACGGTCGGCGGGCGGGTCAGCTACGATCAGATCGAGACCACCCTGGGCCAGATCGCGCCTGATGGTAGCGATGATCTGTACGTTCAGGTGCTCGATGCGCTTGACCAGCAGGGCATCCTAGTGGTCGAAGATCTCAACGCGATCGCCGAGGATGCCGACGCTGCCGCTGAGGCCTCCGCGCAGGAGGTGGTGGCGCTGCTGCAGACGATCCGAGGCGGCCTCCTCGCCCACCCGCTGCTGAGCGTGGGGCAGGAGCGGCGGCTGCTGGAGATCGTGGCCGACGGGCAGCGGGCCGAGGCCGAGCTGCTGCTGGATCTGAGCCAGCGCCAGCGCACCGCCGCACGGCAGCGTCTAGAGGCGGCGGCGAGCGCCCGCGACGAGCTGATCCGCTGCAATATGCGGCTGATCGCCAAGATTGCCTGCCGCTACGTGCGGCAGATCTACCATCTAAGCGTCGAAGACCTGATCCAGGAGGGCGCGATCGGACTCAACCGCGCCATCGAGCGCTTCGACCTGGGCCAGAACCTGAGGCTCTCGACCTACGCCACGTGGTGGGTGCGCCAGGCCATCACCCGCGCCATCGCCGACAAGGAGCGGCTGGTGCGGCTGCCGGTCCATGTGGTTGAATCGCTCTCCGCCGTGCGCCGCGCCACAGGCGCGCTCTACAGCTCGCTGGGGCGCGAGCCAAACGATGCCGAGATCGCCGCCGCAACGGGCCTGCCCGCCAAGAAAGTGGCGCTGCTGCGCGCCCAGATGCGCTCGGTCGTCTCGCTCGACCTACCGCTGGGTGAGGATGGCAGCATGTCGCTGTGCGATGTGATCGCCTCGCCGCTGGAGCTTGCGCCCGACACGGCGGCGGCTCAGGGCGAGCTTTCCGCCTGCCTGCGCGACCTGCTGGGCACGCTGACCGAGCGTGAGCGCCAGGTGGTGAGTCTGCGCTTCGGGCTGGATGGCGCGGGGCCGCGCACGCTTGAGGTGGTCGGCCAGCGGCTCGGCGTCACTCGCGAGCGCGTGCGCCAGATCGAGGGGAAGGCCATGCGCAAGCTGCGCCACTCAAAACAATGCACCATACTTCAGAGCATGCTATAGGAGCACAACCATGGACACCCAGACCATCCGCTGCCGCAGGCACAACCGGGGCGAGGCCCGCCGCCCGTTCCAGATCTTCCAGATCGCCATGGCCGAGGATCAGCAGCGCGCCCGCCGCGACCTGATCGACCAGGGCGGCCAGGTGGCCAAGGGCGCATGGAGCGCCACCAAGCGCCCGTTCGAGCCTGGCCTGTACTGCCAGCACTGCGTGAACGACGGCAGCCGCGCGCCGATGGACTTTGACGCCCAGGATCTGCGCGACTTCGGGCTGGATGACGCCCCGCTGATCTTCCAGGCCGCCGCCGAGGTGCAGGCCGACGCGCTGGCGGCCTCGCTGGCCGGGCGGTTTGGCGAGCGCGTGCAGATCCACGAGCTGCCCGCCCAGGAGCCGCGCTACGCCGACAGCGAGCGGCTGGGCCAGCTGCACGTGGGCACGCGCCGCGCCCTGGGGCGGCTGCTGCCTGCGGGCGGCCAGCTCTACGCCTTCCAGGCTGCCGCCATCGACGCTGCGCTGGCCGGGCGCGATGTGGTCGTGACCACGCCCACCGCCAGCGGCAAGTCGCTCACCTACACCGTGCCAGTGCTCGATACGCTGCTGCGCGACCCATCGGCCACCGCGCTCTATATCTCGCCGCTGGTGGCGCTCACCGAGGATCAGCTCAACGCCGTCTCGCGCATCGATGCGGGCGAGACCGACTGGTACGCCAAGGGCGAGCGCTTCTCCATCCACAACGTGTGCCGCACGCTGGACACCGGGGCCGGACGACTGACGGTGGCGCGCTACGACGGCCAGGTGAGCGAGGGCGACCGCGAGGAGATCCGCCGCAGGCAGCCGCAGTACATCCTCACCACGCCCGACATGCTGCACGCCGCGCTGCTGGATGGGGCCACGAGCGACCGGCGCTGGCAGTACCTCTTCCGCAACCTGCGCTACGTGGTGATCGACGAGCTACACACCTACCGGGGCGTGCTGGGCGCGGGCTTCGCCAATTTGCTGCGCCGCCTCCAGCGGCTGTGCCGCCTGCACGGGGCCGCGCCGCGCTTCCTGTGCGCGTCGGCCACGCTGGTGGAGCCGGCCAGCACCGTGGCGCGGCTGATCGGGCGCGAGCCTGCGGTGGTGGATGCCCAGGGCGCGGGCGCGCGGCAGCACCGGCGGAAGTTCGTGCTGATCAACGGCAGCGCCGACGACGAGACCCCATCCACCGCGCTGACCACCCAGGCCAAGAAGGCGCTGCTGCACCTGCTGGGCCAGCGCGTGCGCACCATAGCCTTCGCCCGCTCGATCAGCGAGATCAATGATATCTACCGCTTCACCAGCGCCGAGCTGCGCGATGGCGGCATCAGCGAGGCGCAGATCCGCCCGTTCATGCGCGAGCTGCTGCCCGCCGACAAGCGGGCAATCATCCGCGACCTGCGCGAGGGTCGGCTGAATGGGGTGATCTCCACCACCGCGCTCTCGATGGGCATCGACATCGGCAGCCTCTCGGCGGCGGTGATCATCGGGTTCCCCGGCTCGATCGCGCAGCTCTGGCAGCAGGCGGGCCGCGCCGGGCGCGCGGGCGAGGGCGTGGTGGCGCTGATCGCGGCCAGCAACCCGCTCGACCAGTTCTTTGTGCAGCACCCCGACGTGCTGTTCAAGCTGGAGGCCGAGCCGCTCTACTGCAACCCCGACAACCCCTACATTGTGCGCGGGCACCTGCTGGCCGCCGCCCGCGAGCTGCCGCTGCGCCGCGAGGAGCTGGCCATGTTCGGCGGGGCCGCCGAGGCCACCGCACAGGCGCTGGCGGACGAGGGGCTGCTGGCCGAGGGTGCGGGCGGCGCGCTGGCGCTCACCGAGCAGGGCCGCGAGCTGTCGCGCACACCCTTCCGCAACATCGCGTTCTCGGTGGCGGTGGTGGATGCGGCCTCGCGCCAGAGCATTGTGGAGGTGGATGCGGCGCGAGCGCAGCGCGCGCTGCACCTGTACGCGCACTACCAGCACATCGACCGCTACTACCGCGTGACGCGCTGCGACCTGGACTGGCGGCGCGGCAAGGGCGAGATCCAGGTGCAGGAGGTGGAGCGGCCCGAGTTCACCACCACCGCCAAGGTGGAGCGCGAGACATCGCTGGCCCAGCCCGAGCGCACGCGACAGGTGGGCGTCGCCCAGGCGGCCTTCGGCCAGATCCGGTGCAGCACGCGGGTGCTGGGCTACTACGAGGTGCCGCTGTTCGCACGCGGCGATCGCTTCCCGTTCAGGCCGCTGGGCCGCGCCGCGCCCGCGCCCATGGCCTACGACACCCAGGCGCTCTGGCTCACCTGCGACGCGGCCTCGCTGGCCCAGCACCCCGAGGATGAGCGCGCCGCCGGGCTGTACTCGCTGGCCGGGGCTATGCGCATGGCCGCCGCCATCGAGGCGCTGTGCGACCCGGCGGACATCGACGCGCTGGGGCTGGAGGCCCACCCCGACACCGGCAGGCCCACGCTGCTGCTCTACGACGCAGTGCCGGGCGGCGTGGGCATCGCCGAGGCGGCGTTCACGCGGCTGCCGCAGGTGCTGGCCCGCGCCACCCAGATCCTGGCGGAGTGCCCCTACTGTGCGGCGCACCCCGAGAGCCGCGGCTGCCCCTCGTGCGTCACCGCGCAGTACGGCGACGAGCGCACGATCAACCGCCACGTGGCGCTGGCGCTGGCTCGGGCTTTGGGGGCGTAGGGGGTGGGGAAAGGGGAAGCTTTCGCGTCAGGTTGATCGTAGGCAGTGCTTGGAGCGTTGCCCGGTTGGAGCAACCGCTTGCTGCTTCGATGAGGATGGTTCCTCTTTATTGATGGGTGTGTGCCCTACGCGGGCGGCGTCTGGGGGCCAGCCCTCAGAACCCCCGCGAGGGGCGATGCCCCTTCGAACCCCAATTTGAGGCGTTCCGATGCCGTTCTCTGGCAGCTGGCCTTCGTGCATATGGCCATCAAGACTTTTGCGGCATCTTCGCCGCATGGGCCGGGTCAGTAGGGTTGGCTCCTCGCCTCTTTTAGAGTCTTTTGTTCCCTTGGAGTCTTGGAGCCTTGGTGGTAAATAGGTTTTTGTGCTCCCCGGCCCGATGATCGCCATGCGCCGCCATGATGGAGGGGCGGGTTGTATGCCAGCCAGTATCGCGAACATCGTTTGCATTGAGGGCGATGCACGCGGCGCGGGCATCGATAGCATCGCGCGCATTCGCTGCTCTGCACGGCACTGCGCTGTGGGCGGACACGATCTCCGCCCCTACAGCGATGATCTACCGTCGCCCGCATTGTAGCGCATCGCGGTGCGGGCGGCGCTCGGGGGCTAGCTCTGGCCCCCCAGCCGCGCGCCGATGTATGCGCCGATGCTGGCGATGATCTCATCGGTCAGGTGCTCCTCACCGCTGTCGGTGAGGATGCGCTCGGTGCGTATGCCAAATGCCTTTAGCTGCTCATCCATGGCGATACCGAGGAACTGATGCGTTCTGGCGCGCATAAATGCATTCTCGACGCAGATCACGGTGGTTCGCCCCTCGATCTTCTCATCGGCCGCATGCAGCGACTCTAGATAGTATGGCTCTACCAGAAAGATGCTGCCCAAAGGATCATCATTCCGCATCATCGCCACAGAGAGCGCTAGGCACGACCCGTGCTGAAAGCCGCAAAGAAATATGCGAGTGGTCGGAATATCAAATCGCCGCTTGATCTGATCGATGAGCCGATTGACATAGCCTGCGGCGGATCGTATCGATGCGCCGACCTGGGCCTTGTGCTCGATGAAGCTGGCGGTTGATACGGCGTCAGCCATCGGAAACATAAACCAGTAGCGCTTCTCTGCATGTCCATAGTATGATCCGTCGCCTGGCATGGGCGAGCCGCAGATAAGCCCGTCGTCGGCCAAGATGTAGCTGTTGGGCAGATACGCTGTGAGTGTGTGGAGGAAAGGGCGCATCTCGTCGCCGCTGCGGCCAGCCGAGTGCAGATAGATATATGCCGATTGAACCTGCTCGGGTATAACCTCGATCATATGCGTTCTTTGCCTTTCGCCGTGTTGGAGTGCTAGATAGCGTGGCTATTATAGCAGGGAAAAGGCGTAGATCGGCACATATGTGCTACGTGAGATTATGCGTTGGGCCGACCGTAGGCAATGCTTGAAGCGTTGCTCGGTCGGCCCTGCTGTTCTTTCCACGATGGTGGTTCCTCGTGGTTGGTGGGTGTGTGCCCTGCGCGGGCGGCGACTAGGGGCCAGCCCCTAGTAACCCCGCGAGGGGGTGTAACCCCCTTCGAACCCCCAATTTTGGGCATTCCTATGCCGTTCCATGGCGGCTGCCATTCGTGCATATGGCCAGCAAAACGCTAGCGGCACCTTCGCCGCATGGGCCGGGTGGTGAGGGTTGGCTCCTCGCCTTTTTTAGGGCCTTTTGTTCCCTTGGTGTCTTGGTGGTGAAAGATCTTCGTGCCTTCGAGTCTTCGTGGTATTTGTTCCCTTGGTGTCTTGGCGTCTTGGTGGTAAAAGATCTTCGCGCCTTCGCGTCTTCGTGGTATTCGTTCCCTTCGCGTCTTCGTGGTATTCGTTCCCTTCGCGTCTTCGTGGTATTCGTTTCCCCTCACCCCAGCGCCTCGGCGGGGGCTGCGGTGCGGTGGGCGTGCAGCGGGGGGATGGAGCGTACCACCGCCGCCGCCGCCAGCAGCGCCACCAGCGCGCCCGCCCAGTAGGGCACCGCGTGGCCCACCTGGGCATAGAGCACGCCCGCGATCAGCGGGCCGACCACGGTAGCCAGCGACTGGATGGCCTGGCTGCCACCCTGGACCATGCCCTGCTGCTCGTCGGATACCTGCGAGATCAGGCCGCGCGTGGCTGGCTCGCGGAACCCCGTGCCCACGGCGTAGAGCGTGATCGCGCCGAGCATCAGCAGCGCCGAGGGGATGATGACGATCGCGCCCATCAGAGCGTAGCCCGCCGCCTCGCACACCAGCCCCACCACGCTCATGCGCTCCTCGCCTAGGCGTGGCAGCAGCCACCCCGCGATACCGCCCTGCATCACGATGTCGAAGATACCGATCACTAGAAACATCGCGCCGATCATGTCGGCATTCCAGCGCAGGTGGTCGATCAGCAGCACCGAGACATTAGACTGCATCATGGCGAAGGCCAGCGCGAAGCAGAAGGTGGCGGCGAACAGCCAGCGCAGCTGCGGCAGCGCCAGCGCCGCGCCCAACTGCTTGAAGGGGTTCAGCTCGGCGGCGGCGAAGGAGGTGCGCCGCCGCTCCCTGGGCAGGCTCTCGGGCATGGCCAGCAGGCCCCAGGCCAGGCTGGCCAGCGCCACGGCGGCGGCGGCGTAGGCGGGCACGCTGTAGCCCAGGCTGGCCAGGAACCCGCCCGCCGCAGGCCCGACCATAAAGCCAGCGCCCGAGGCCGCGCCTAGCATGCCGAAGTAGCGGCTGCGCTCCTGCGGCTTGGCCACATCGGCGATATAGGCCGCCAGGATGCTGAAGTTGCCGCCGGTCAGGCCGTCGATGATCCGCCCGAGGAAGATGACCCAGATCGCCCCGCCCAGGCCGAATAGCGCGTAGCCCAGTGCCGAGCCGAGCAGGCACAGCAGCAGCAGCGGCCTGCGCCCGAAGCGGTCGCTGAGCGCGCCCAGCACCGGCGCGGCCAGGAACTGGCAGAGCGCGTAGACCGAGCCGAGCCAGGCCATGAGCATGGCCAGTTGGTCGGGGGAGCTGGCGTACTGGCGCACGATGAAGGGCAGCGCCGGGATGACTAGGCCGTAGCCCAGCGTGTTCATGAAGGCGATGATCATGAGGAAGATCAGCGTGCCGCCGCCCGGGCCGCGCCGCTCGCGAGGTGATGTCTCCACTGGTGGACTCCTTCTCTCTATCTAAAAGCGCGTGGCCTTCCAGCGCTTGCTTTCAGATATATCGGATGTACACCAGCAGTATAGATTTGCTCATTGCGGCGCGGTATTCCCCAGGCGGGTAGTGTGGGCGGGTAGTATAAACCTAGCCCTCGGCGGTCGCCTCGCCGCGCAGGCGCTGCCTCGCCCAGATGATCGCCTCGTGGCGGCTGCCGAGATCGAGCTTGCGGTAGATGCTCTTGAGGTGAGCCTTGATGGTATTGACCGAGACCACCAGGCGCTCGGCCATCTCGGGGTTGCTGCGGCCCTCGGCCAGCAGCAGCAGCACGCGCTGCTCCTGTGGGGTGATGTCGGCCCCCAGGGCGCTGCTCGCGTGCGGGTCGGCTGGGAAGGCGCGCAGCAGCGTGGAGAGGTAGCCAGCCAGCGGGGTGCCGCGCACGGCTGGGCGCAGCGAGCGCAGCAGATCGCCCATCGTATCGCCCGCATCTACAAAGCTGCGGATGTAGCCCTCGCCTGCGGCCTGGGCCAGCGCATCCAGCGCGGCCTGCTGGGCCTGGGCGGCCTGCCCGGCGGCGGCGTGGGTGGCCGCAAGCTGGGCCTGCGCCTCGATCGCGAGGTAGGCGTGGCCCGCCTGCCGCGCCTGGTCGCGCACAGCGGCTAGTGTATCTAGCGCATGCCCGTGCTGGGCCTGGGCGGCCAGCAGCCGCGCGGCCAGCAGCTGCTCGCGCTGGTGCTGGAAGTGGCGGACCGGCGCGTCGATGCGGTCGCGCCAGGCCAGCCAGCGCTGCGCCGCGAACAGGTCGCCCTCGCGGATGTCGAGCTGGGCCAGCAGCGCCCAGGCGCTGCGCTGGTACCAGCGGATGCTGGGCTGCGGCCCGCGCCAGGGCTGGGCCACGCGGGCCAGCAGCTCGCGGGCCTGGGCGGCGTCGCCGCGCGCCATGGCGAGCTGAGCCAGCAGCACGGGCACCTGCGACTGCGACTCCTCGTCGTCGAAGTGCTCGCCGATGCGCGCCACCTCGCGCAGCGCCTCCTCGGCGCGGTCGAGCGCGTTCCACTCGTACAGCAGCCGCGCGTGGACCAGCAGCGCATTGGCGATATCATCCCAGTCGCTCACCTCGCGCGCGTCGTGCAGCAGCCGCAAGGCGGCCCGCTTGGCCTCGTGCAGCTGGCCGCGCTCGCGGCTCACATCGCTGTACATGCCGATGCTGGCGCGGATGAATAGCTGGCTGCTGGCGCGGTAGATCGGGTCCATCTCCGCGCTGATCTGCTGGATGTCGTGGAAGATCTGCTCCGCCGCATCCAGCTGCCCGCTGAACAGCGCGCCGGTGCCTAGCGTGCTCAGCCCGACCGCCCGCCAGATGTTGTGCTTGGTGCTGATCAGCGCCAGCGCCTGATTGGCCCAGCCCACGCTGGCCTTGATCTGGTCGAGGTGCTTGATCATCAGCGAGCGGAAGGCGAACACCTCGCCCACCCGCTCCAGATCGCCTGCGGCCCGGAAGCCGCGCTCGGCGTGGTCGAGCGCGTGCTCAAGCACGGCCACGCTCGGCTCGGGCTGCTGCTCGGTCATAAAGCACAGCAGCAGCGTCTCGGCGTAGCCGAAGCACAGCACGGGGGATGCGGTGAGGATGTGCTCGGGGATCTGCTCGACCCAGCGGCGCAGGGTCAGGAACTCGCCGCGCTCATCCAGCATCTGGCTCTGCTGGCTCTCGATCAGGTCGACGATCAGCGCCGCCGCCCGCTGCCAAGCCCGGGCCTGCAGCGCCGCCTCGATGGCCTCGGCGCGCATGGCGTGCTGCTCGTACCACTGGCTGGCGGTGAGCAGCACCTGCTCCAGCGCGGCGTCGCCCAGCCTGCGGCGGGCCTCGTGGCGCATGGCGTCGGCGAAAAGCGCGTGGTAGCGGTACCACTGGCCCTGGCCATCCAGCGGTTCGAGGAAAACCTGGGCGCTGGCCAGCTGCTCCAGCGTGGCGGCGGAGGATGCGGCATCGGTCGGCTGCATCACGGCGTCGCAGAGCTGGCCGTTCAGCATGCGCAGCGCCGAGGTGCGCAGCAGAAAGGCCTGGGTGGCGGGCGGCTGGGCCTGCAAGATCTCCTCGGTGAAGTACTCGCGCACCGAGCGCTGGCTGCCGCTGAAGCTGGCCACCAGCTGGGCCAGCGGCTGGCTGCTGGCGCTGTGGCCCAGTGCCAGCAGCCGCAGCCCCGCCGCCCAGCCCTCGGTCTGCTGCTCGATCTGGGCGAGGTCGGGCGCATCCAGCTGGATGCCGCTGGCCTGCGCGAAGAACTGCCCGATCTCCTCGGGCGAGAAGCGCAGCTCGGCGGCGGAGAGCTCGCAGAGCTGGCCGCGGGCGCGCAGCCGGGCCAGGGGCAGGGGTGGGATGCTGCGCGTCATCATGATCAGGCGGACCGCGCCGGGCAGGTGCTCAAGCAGGTAGGAGAGCGAGCTGTGGATGCTGGGGCTGCTGATCAGGTGGTAGTCCTCCAGCACCAGGGTCAGCGGCTCGCGCAGCCGGGCCAGGTCGGCCAGCAGCGTGGCGAGCAGCAGCTCGTGGGGCGGCTGCTCGAAGGGCGGCTGGATGCTGGCCGCCAGCGCGCCGAGCGCGGCCTGCCCCACCTGCGGCGCGAACTTCTGGGCGGCGCTGATCAGGTAGCGCCAGAAGCGGGCGGGGTCGTTGTCCTGCTCATCCAGGGCCAGCCAGCCCGCGCTGCCGCCCTGCCGCGCCAGCCAGCTGGCCACCAGGGTGGTCTTTCCAAAGCCCGCAGGCGTGACCACCAGCGTGAGCGCGCAGGCTCGCCCCGCGTCCAGCCGCGCATCCAGCCGCTGGCGCTGCACTAGCCCGCCCGGCAGGCGCGGGAGCTGGAGCTTGGGGGCTAGGATGGGCGGGCGAGGCGCGGGGCCGGCTTGGGGAACAGCCTCGCCCGCAGCGGCTAGCTCGGCGGCGGCCCGCTCCAGCCGCTCGGCGCTCAGCTCGGCGCTGCGCCCCAGGTAGCGCTTGGCCACCCGGCTGCCCTGGCGGCGGTAGGCGTACCAGTAGCCCGAGCCGCTGCCCGGGCGGCGCTCCTTCAGCAGGGTGATCTGGCCACTCCGCCCCTCGAAGGCGAAGGAGCGCTGGCCCTCAAGCCAGGCTAGCCAGGCCCGCTCGTCGTCGGCGTCGGGAAGCGGCTCGGGCCGCCCGTGCTCGTAGAGGGCGTAGCCGCCGCGCTCGTGGCTCCAGATCAGGCGGTGGCGGGTAGGTTTTGGCATGGGTGCCCTCGCTATGTTCCCCAAGTATCATGGGCGTAGTATAGGGCATGCCGGGTGCGGCGGCAAGTGTTCCCCAAGCGAGGACCGCTTCACCACATCGGTTCGCCGCACGAGCAGCGTCCGCCGATGCGCGGCTCGTTTGGGTATACTACGTGCTTACAGAGGGTAGCATGTTGGTGACCGCACGCGGCGACGCGCAGGAGAAGGCATGGGCGGCTATGTTCGCGCCTTAACCGCTGCTGATTGGTAGCTGTCAGACCTGACTGGATGTGCAACGCCGCTATCATTAGAGAAAGCTGATGAGCGATCAATTGATAAATAAGCATCAGGAAGCGCTGGATTTTGCCAACGGCATCATCGAGACCATCCGCGAACCGCTGCTTATCTTGGACAACGACCTTCGCGTTATCCGGGCAAACCGCGCCTTCTACCACACCTTTCGGGCCGATCCTGCCGCCACCGAGGCGCAGCGCATCTACGATCTGGGCAACGGGCAGTGGGACATCCCCGCCCTGCGCACGCTGCTCGAAGCGAGCATCTCCCACAACACGGCCTTTCATGATTTCGAGGTCGCGCACACCTTCCCGACGATTGGCCACCGAGTCATGCGACTCAACGCCCGCAAGGTCTATCAGCCGGGCCACCGTGCCGAGGCCATTCTGCTGGCGATTGAGGATGTGACCATCCAGCGCCAGGCCGAGCTGGAGCGCCAGTCGCTGCTTGCCCAGGCGCAGCGGGCACAGGCGCTAGCCGAGGAGGCGACCCGCATCCGCGACCACTTCCTGGCTATCGCTGGCCACGAGCTGCGAAATCCGCTCACCACGCTGCTGGGCAACCTGCAGATCCTCCAGCGCCGCGTGGCCCCCGCGCTGGAGGATCGCGACCAGCGCTCGCTCAAGAGCGCGATCGACCAGGCGTTCCGGATCCACCGGCTGATCACCACCCTGCTCGATCTTGCCGGCTCGACGGACACGGTGGGCGGCGATCCCGCCGAGCCTGTCGACCTGTGTGAGCTGGCCCAGCGCCTGGTGGAGCGCACCGAGCCGCTGCTTGAGCACCACACCATCGCGTGCCAGTGCGGCGTAGCGCCCGCTATCGTGGTGGGCGACGCGCTGCGGCTTGAGCAGGCCCTGACCAACCTGATCAATAACGCGATTAAGTACAGCCCGCTCGGCGGCCATGTGCAGGTTACGGTCGAGCGGGCCGCCGAGGGGGTCTGCGTGCAGGTGAGCGACACTGGCTTGGGCATACCCGAGGCCGCGCAGCAGCACCTGTTCGATCTGTTCTACCGGGTTGAGCACGGCGAGAACATCGCGATTGAGGGCATGGGGATTGGGCTGTACATCGTGCAGCAGGTGGTGCAGCAGCACCACGGGTCGATCCGGGTGGTCAGCGCGCCTGACGAGGGGAGCCAGTTTATCATGTGCTTTCCGCCTGCCCCGCCGCCCTCGGCGTAGCCGAGTGGCGACTGCCGCTAGGCGACCCTGCCACAGCCAAAACTCCTCCCATGGCTGCTGCGCGCCGCCTCATATCGGCCTGCTTCTTGCTAGATGATGCCCCGCAGGCGCTTCTCCCTACCTCGCCCCCTGCTTGGGTCCATCTTGGTCTCGTGGAAAGGCTTCCGACACTATGGGACAGCACACCACACGGCGCGGCGCGCTCTCGCGTCGGCAGCTGCTGCGCCTGGGCGGGCTGGCGGCTGCGTCGTCGCTGGCCCCGGCGCTGGCCGCGTGCAGCTCGGGTCGGGCGGCGGCCCCAGCGCGGGCGGGCGGGCCGACCACCATCACCGAGTGGGGCTTTGGCACCGATAACACCCTGGCCAAGGCCCGCGTGCAGGCCTTCCGCGACGCCCACCCCGACATCGGGCTTGAGCTGGTGCCGCAGATCAACGATCAGAAGGTGCTCACCGCCGTGGTCAGCGGCGAGGTGCCCGACCTGCTCTGGCTCGACCGCAACACCATCGTCTCGTGGGCCGCGCGCGGCGCGCTTGAGCCGATCGATGACCTGATGGCGCGCGACGGCGTGACCCTGGACGACTTCTACGCCTCGCCCGTCGAGCAGGTGCGCTACGGCGGCCAAACCTGGGCCATCCCGCAGTTCTCGCACGTGCGCGCCCTGTGGGTCAACCACGAGCCGCTTGAGCAGGCCGGGCTGAGCGTGGATGACGTGCGCCGCGCCGACTGGGCTGCGCTCCAGCAGTACGGGGCTAGGCTCACCCGCCGCGAGGGCGGCAAGATCACGCGGGTCGGCTTCGACACGCGGGCGGCGGATGGCTTCTTCTGGATGTTCTCGTGGGGCAACGGCGGCAGCCTGATCGGCGGCGACGGCAGGCAGGCTACCTTTCGCGATGCCAAGAATGTCGATGCGCTTCAATATGTGGTGGACACCGCCAACGCCCAGGGCGGTCGGCAGGCCCAGAAGGCCTTCGCCGACAGCTGGGGCTGGGATGCCCAGCACCCCTTCATCCTCAACCAGGTGGCGATCACGCTCTACGACAGCTGGCTGCTGACCATGGTGGCCAAATTTGCCCCCGAGCACCGCTTCAGCGTGCTTCCCTTCGTTGGGCGCGACGGCGGCACTGTGGCGATGACCACCGGGCAGGCCTGGGCCATGCCGCGCGGCGCGCGCAACCGCGAGGCGGCCTGGCAGTTCATGAAGTTTATGGCCACGCCCGAGAGCTGGCGGGTGGGCGCGCAGGCCCAGCTGGCCGAAAACACGGCCAAGGGCGCGCCCTACGTGCCATCCCTGACTGGCAGCCGCGCCGCCGACGCCATCATGGTGGGCGAGGTCTACCAGCCGATCAGCCCGCAGTTCGACGAGGTGGTGCGCCTGCTGCCCACGCTGCTGCAGCCCAGCCGCGCCATCCCCAGCTCGCCGCTGATCACCGAGCTGACCGACATCCTGATGAACAACGCCGTCAACCCCGCGCTGCTGGGCAGCCGCGCCCCCGCCGATGGCCTGGAGCGAGCCCAGGTGCGCGCCGAGCAGGCCATCGCCGCCTTCGCGTAGGCAAGCAAGCACCTTTGGCCGCACACGCAGCAGAAGGAGACCCGATGAACGCCCAGGCCCACACGCAGCGCAAAACGCGCCCCTCGCCCATGCGGCGCAGCGAGGCCGTGGCCGCATACCTGTTCATGCTGCCCTGGCTGATCGGCTTTGTGGTCTTCACCGCAGGGCCGATGCTCGCCTCGCTCTCCCTCAGCTTCACCAGCTACAACGTGCTCCAGCCGCCGCGCTGGGTCGGGCTGGCCAACTTCACGCAGATGCTGGGCTACGACGACATGTTCCGCAAGGCGCTGGTGAACACCCTGGTGTACACCGCGCTGTACGTGCCGCTGCATATGGCGGTGGCGCTGGGGCTGGCCCTGCTGCTCAACGCCCGTGTGCGCGGCGTGCCGCTGTGGCGCACCGCCTTCTACCTGCCCTCGATCACGCCGGTGGTGGCGGTGGCGCTGCTGTGGCGCTTCATCCTCAACCCCGCCGACGGCGCGCTCAACCAGCTGCTCGGGCTGCTGGGCATCCCCGGCCCAGGCTGGACATCCGACCCCCACTGGATCAAGCCCGGCCTGGTGCTGATGAGCGTGTGGACCGGCGGCAGCGCCATGCTGATCTACCTCGCCGGGCTGAAGAACATCCCGCAGGCGCTCTACGACGCGGCGGATGTGGATGGGGCCAGCCCGTGGCAGAAGTTCGCCCGGATCACGCTGCCCATGCTCTCCAGCGTGCTGTTCTACACCGCCGTGATCGGCGTGATCGGCTCGCTGCAGATCTTCGCCCAGTCGGTGGTGCTGCTGGATGCCAACGGCGGCAGCGACAACGCCGCGCTGTTCTACATCATGTACCTGTTCAACCAGGGCTTCGCCTACTTCAAGATGGGCTACGCCTCGGCGCTGGCCTGGGTGCTGTTTGTGATCATCGTGGCGCTCACCGCGCTGCAGTTCTGGCTCTCGAACCGCTGGGTCTACTACGAGGGGGGGAATGCGTAATGCTCGATACTGCAGGCATCTTCGAGGCCCCGGCGGAGCGGCAGATCGAGGAGCCGCGCCCACGCCTCACCGTCTGGCGCGTGCTGATCTACGCAGCGCTGGCCGCGCTGGCGATCTTCTACGTGGTGCCGTTTGTCTGGCTGCTCTCGACATCGCTCAAGACGCCGGAGACGATCTTCGACAACCGGCTGATCCCCGCTGCGCTGCGCTGGCAGAACTACGCCGATGTCATCCAGCAGACCGACTTCCTGCGCTGGACGCTCAACAGCGCGATCGTGACCCTGCTGGCGATCGTCTCGATCACGCTCTCCAGCGCGCTGGTGGCCTACCCCTTCGCCAAGCTGCGCTTCCCGCTCAAGCGCACGCTTTTCGCGCTCATCCTCGGCACCATGATGCTGCCCAGCAGCGTGACCATGGTGCCCACCTTCCTGATCTGGCGGCAGCTGGGCACGATCAACACCTTCTGGCCGCTGTGGGCGGGCAACCTGTTCGGCTCGGCCTTCTACATCTTCATGCTGCGCCAGTTCCTTATGACCATCCCCGACGATCTGCGCGACGCCGCGCTGGTGGATGGCGCGTCGCAGCTGCGCACCTTCTGGGATGTGATGCTGCCGCTCATCCAGCCCGCGCTGATCGCGGTGGCGCTGTTTGAGTTCGTGGCCAAGTGGAACGACTATCTGACGCCGCTGATATACCTGAACCGCCCGGCCCTCTACACGCTGTCGCTGGGGCTGGCCACCTTCGTGGAGTCCGAGGGGCTGGATAGCCGCTGGGATCTGTGGATGGCCGGCTCGGTGCTGGCCATGCTGCCGGTGCTGATCGTGTTTCTCCTCGGCCAGCGCTTCTTTGTCGAGGGCATCGCCACCACCGGGATCAAGGGCTAGCCGATCCCCGCCGCTCGCGTGGGGTGGCGCTGCGTCAGCTTGTCGGCGCACCACCCCACACTGCCCAGCGCGTCGGTTGCGTACCACGGCGCGAAAACCGTTTACCACCAAGACTCCAAGACACCAAGGGGACAAACAGCGCTACAACAGGCGCGGGGCCATGCGGGGAGGCTGCCCCACGCGCAGCCAGCCCTAACCGTGACGCCTGCGCGGGCGATGCGTGGGCGCGAGGGTGCCACAGGGCCGCTCACCGCACTCGCTGCGGCACAGCTTCGTCACGCTGGCCATCCGGGGCGGGGCTAGCGTGGCCCAGGCCCAGGCGGCGGCGCGGCACAAGGACCCGCGCACGACGATGCGGTATGCCCACGACTTGCAGAACTTGGATGATAACGCCGTGGATGATGTGAAGTTTTGAGGAGAGGCAAGGGAGCGCGGTGGGTGCGATGCCGCGTTCGCCCATCTGTGGGTTGTGGATCTTGGGGTCATCACTCACCGGAATTGGGCATCCCATCGATGTATTCGTGCGGATCGCTGCGACCTCAGCCTCGTCTCGTTGGGGCTTCGCTTTTTGGTCTCGTGCCTTTGTCATCACTGCCCGCTGCCCCATCGCTTGCCAAAACACTGGTTCGCGCCCGTCAGCAGCCGATTACATGTTCTGTATCCTTGATTTCCTATTATTACACGTATGTCGGCTCAACCCCTATAAGAGGCAGACGGTTTTATTTAACTCTACCAAGCTATCCGCTCTCAAAAACCATCAGACTTACATCATAGCCTTTATCACATATGTGAGTATATCTCTAACGTCCATTGGATTTGCAACATCTTTATAAATCGTATTTGAACGTAGTTCTTGAGGTATGATATCTATACTTTTTTGGTACAATATAGTTTCTGGTATATTAACTACACAAACCCATGGTATGTTTACTCTTGACTTATCCATCTGGAAAGATATGCGTTTCCATTTCTCATACGAATAATCCTCACGAGGTGTAGGATAATCTACAGAAAACATATATATAATCGCATCTGAATTATCAATGATTTCCTTGTAAATATCATCTTTTTCCTCTAGGAACGGACCTGATATAGATGATATGTAGTATGGTTTATTTATATTAAAATTAAGTCCTATCTTATTTTCCCAAGGTTTTCTAGAAATAATACAGCCTTTATTATTAGTTATACAAGATAGTGTTTGGATCATTTTAGTTTTACCAACACACGGCGCGCCGCATACAGATATATTCTTAGTCATACAATGCATCCCTTATAAGGCCATAATATACACAAATATAAAGTCATATTAGTAAAAGCAAAGTTTTTAACACCTTGCTTTTACCTTTAAATAAGTTATGTAGTTTTAATCAATTAATAATCATCTGGTAGTTGCCAAAAATCATCTGGTATATCTAATCCACCACCGTTTTGATTTGGTGTTGTGTCTTGTTCTATAAGCCCTTTACTTAAATTATTCCATGTTTTGCTTATACCATTAGCATCTAATCCCTTGGTAAATAAATCTTGCCAAGTATCCAGCAACTTATTATATGTTCGCAGGTCAAATGTGTCAATGCCTCTAAATTTCTCCAATTCAGCAGGTAGTATCCATTTATTTGCTCTACTTATATTCATAAGTATAGTACGATCCGTAATACTACCATCTAGATTTCGTACAGCTACATGTTCGGGGGTAACTAATCCCCTGAATCTTTCTGCCATTGGATCAAATAATCCCGTCATCCTAGGCACAAAACCTTCTTGGCCTGGCAATAACTTATATGGAAAGAGCTTTAATTTTGCAACCTTAGGAGCTGAAGTAGTACATAAAGTACTAGCCTCTTGACCACCCATCATAAGCGATCGATAGGGCATAAGATTTCGAAGGGCAAATTTACCAATAACTCCTATGGGTGCGTTCGAACCTAATACCTGCCCAATCTCATAAGGCTTATCATTTACCCTATGCATAATATTGCCAGGCGTCGCAAGATTGCTCAACACAAAGCTACCTCCACGCACAACAGGATCTACATATTCCTCCTTTAGTATGTTTGATCCTTCCTGAGGATGCTCTTTTAGATATTGGTATCCTCTACCTACATTCTGCCAGGTTTGCGGCTGCGTCAAGGCATACACGGTTTTGACAGGAGATGCTACTCCATCAGCAACTCCAGCAAAATAGAGCGCTGAATCATGAAAGCCTGAATATTCATGCACTCTCCCTTGTACTGCTTCAAGAATAAACCAATCAACTGATTTACAGTAAGGATCGAGCCAGGCAATACACCGCCCGCTCGGGTCGGTAAACAGCGTCGGCTGGTTATACGCGTACATGTACGGCGCGAGGCTGGCGGGGCTGGCCGGGTCGCCCGCGTAGGGGTCGACGCTGGCGAAGCTGCCGCTGGCGGCATTGTACCACCGCGCGCGCAGGTGCACGCTGCTGCCCTGCTGGAGCTCGCCCGTGAAGCCGAAGCGGGCGGGCGCGCCGCGCTCCACCTGGCCCCACGGGTCGTCGTCGATGCTGCTCAGCGCCGCGCCGGTGTCGCTGGTGGTGAGGCGCACGCTGCCCAGCGTGTCGGCGGTGTACCATGTGCGGGCGGCGGTGGCGGCGTAGCCCCTAGGGCCGCACGCGCTGCGCCACAGCTTCGTCACGCTGGCCCAGGCGGCAGCGCGGCACAAGGACCCGCGCACGACGATGCGCTACGCGCACGACTTGCAGAACCTGGATGATAATGCGGTTGATTATGTGAAGTTTTAGGGGGGGAGACGCGGTGGGGGTGACGACCCACCGCGCCGGTGGTGAGGTGTGTGGGAATAGGGCAACATATCCGTACGTACCCGGAGTAGGGGAAAAGACATCTCGCCCGAGTTCGATGACCACCATTGCTAGATATAACTACCTTCGCCTACGGTAATCTTTTTATGAGATCATCTATTTCATCTACGGCATCGTATATAGATGTAAACTCTTTTGTTTCATCAATTGTAAATCTATCACCAAATTCGGCATATATGTATCTTATAACAAAAATACTATCCTCAATTAATAAATATATTTTTAAATTATTTCCGTATTTCCTTCGAATTACTAAAGGATATCTATCTTCTACATCAACCATGTCTTCACTATCAAGAACAGATGATAAATCTAATACTCTTACCTTAGAAATAGATCTCACAGCATCTAGAAAAGAGTTATGTGGTCTTAATTCTGACATACCCATGCCTTCTCGGTTGTCAGGAAATAATACAGCAAAATAAATATCCACCACCACATCAATAGACTTTATAAGTTCTCTATTTAATAAATATAATACATCATCTGGTATTTCTCGATCTTTTTCCCTCATAGTACGAGAATATGATCTTATTATTTGTATGTCTTTCATCGACTCAATGCCAAGATTGGATAATTTTTTCTGATCGTCTAAACCTCGACATAAAAACCTCATCACATCAAACATATACCCCATATAATCCTCCATATCATTTAAAGCCTTAAGGGTGAATATATTCTTTCGTCTCAAAAACCGACTTCCATTTCCTGGAATACCCGTACGGAACTCTTGAACGCTTATACGTAATCTATCAGTGTATTCTCTGATAAAATTATCCATAGCATCACGCCCAGCAGTAATAGAAATAAGAGTCCCCAATCTCGTCATAGCTGCAGCGTCAAGGCCAAAACTTCCGCCAAGCTGTGGATTTGGTGCAATCGTGAATATGATATCCGGATCTAAACCCAGTGTACGAATGGCAGCATTATTATAGATACTATTGTCATCAGGTCTAACAATAACGCCAGCTTTGCGCGCAGCAAGAGACTCATAAAACATATCTGTAATATGCTTATTGCATGACATTGTACAAGGGTTTTGAAGAAGATCGCATCCTAATGCATAAAATTGACTGAGGCCGCGAACTCCGCTAGGATGTGGTTACCACACACACAACCTATGGGAGGAACACAATGCCTCAGTCCGCTTCAGTATATGCCATGTCGTCTGCTTTGGAAAGCCTCGAACTGTGGCTTGCGCAGCAGCTGCCCGATCTGGAGGCGGTTGCGCGTCACCGGTTTACGCAACTGGTGGCGGGGATCATTGAGCAGCAGTCGCTGCTGCTGCGCCAGATTGCGGCGGCCAGTCCCTTTCAGGCCGAAGCCGTCAGCAATTTCACGCAGGTCCAGCGAATCATTCGCGATACTCGCCTAACGCTGGAACAGGTGTACTATCCGCTGGTGCGGCAACTGCTTGCCCATATCCCGCCCGCCGATGCGTATGTGACCATCGACCAAACCTGCCATACCGATCTGTATAATGTTGTGGTGATCGGCTGGGCCAGCGATGGCGTGAGCTTGCCGTTCGGATTTTTGATCTATCCCACCAACGGTGCTTGGGCTGAAGATGCCCGCGCGCTGGTGCCGCAGATCCATGCGCTGTTTCCCGCAGGCCAAACCATCACCCTGCTGGCGGATCGTGCCTACGCCTCCGATGCCCTGATCGCGGCGGTCGAGGCCCTGGGCTGGCAGTACCTGATTCGGTTGCAGGAAGATACCCTGATCCAGCACCCGGATGCGGGCTGGGTCGCGGTGCGTAACCTGCGGCAGCGCGCCCAACGCCAGCGGTTCTTCCCGGATGTGCGCATCTGGAAGGGGGCGACGCGCACGGCCACGGTGTGTCTGTCGCGCCAGCGTACGGCGGATGGCCGAACCACCTCGTGGTATGTGGTCACGAATCTGGTCGGTGACCGCACCTGTTTTCTGGCCTATGCCTGCCGCTGGTGGCAAGCATGCACCCACAAGCTCCCTTACTGCATGACATGCTCTTTTGGCTGACGAATCAAATAGCTAATTAGAAAGCCTTGCACCAATATCTGAGCTTTGTGTATTCCCATGTTTACACAAAATGATGGTGTAAGGCTCTATAATGCGATAAAGGGACCACCCATAAAACAACATGTCATGCAGTAAGCCGGAACCCCTCTTACCAGATTTGATACATACCTTTTTTAGCCCCCAATTCCGCACATACTTTCTGTACGGTAGTCAAATTACTCATTCCAAAATGACCACATAGAGACTTTTATTAAACCTATATTTTCATCTTTAAATCCTATATATCGTGATTCATCCGATCCTATATTTAAAACACATTGCGTATAAGGCGGGTCTATAAAACGAAATAATGCACCCCCAGATGAAATATCTACCTCTACACACGCGTAACCCTTGCTATTATAGAAATGAATAATTTCATCAGAACTGCCATATAAATCATAATTATTATATCTATTACAACCACCAGAACCACAAGCTTTTCCACCAACCTTGAGGTTTGAGTAATTTGAAGGATAATCAAAATGATCAGACCCTTTAATAAATATATACAAAAAAAGCGATATAAGAGCTATGATTACAACTAACAATGTGTATCTTACATATATATTTTTATTAACCTGGAAAAACAATCTGTTCATCATAAACTTCCTTGTAATAGACATCGCACAGCAGTGATACAACAATATAGCCGCTTACGACGATCGAATCTTAAATAATGAAGATAAGCCACTGGGTAAATAGCTGCTGGAGCAAGGGATAGACAATCAGCAACTTCCCTTGCTGACGTCTAGTGCACGCATATGACAGTTTCAGGTAGAGCCGCACCACTAGGGTTCTATAAATCACTTTGAAATAGTTGGGAAAACAGCCTATTATAAAACTTATCAACCAGTACCTTCTCATCAGCATTATAATAGTTTACATTTACCGGCAACGACACTCCTATATTTTTCGCAGCGCGTGGTAAGAATTCAACAGCAACCCTCACACCATAAGGATAATAACCTGTTTCTAGGAGTGCTTTAGGATCCTGTACGCCTTTATTACGCCATGTAGCAACATTAAGTACAGATGGTTTTATACCCTCTGCTTTTGCTCTTAATATTCCAGCCTTAAGATTTATAGCTAACATCTCTATTGAAAACTCAGTAGAAAACGTCAATAAAAGAGAGAAAGTGGCATAATCAGATTTATCGAATTTACCATCCCTATCACCTGTTATAATATTCATGTTGTTTTTCGGAATATAAGTTGGAGAAAAATCAACAGATATATGTTTATCGTTCGTCATTAGAATATCACAATTGTACACCTGCTCAGCATTTTCAGGACGAAGTTTGGCAACACCAACGCTTGAGTTACCATTTAATATATGATTATAAATAGGACTCGCAAGCCTATTTGCGAAATCCTCAAATGACGAGTCACCGTTTTCCATCTGGATAATAGCTGCCATCAAGGCTGCAAACGTATTTTTATCAAAACCATCACCAGGCATGGCATGAATTCTTGCGTATTTTAAGATTATTGGTGATAAGCACTGAGATAGGAGTATTTCATCTGAATTATAGCGCGTTTTCTCATCTGGCATGCTAATGCTGAAGCTAGGTTGAACAGGCGGGTTACAAGTATATGCTTGCATCGTATTCTCATCCACAACATATCGACCGCTCGGATCAAGCAATAATGTCGGCTGGTTATACGCGTACATGTACGGCGCGAGGCTGGCGGGGCTGGCCGGGTCGCCCGCGTAGGGGTCGACGCTGGCGAAGCTGCCGCTGGAGGCATTGTACCACCGCGCGCGCAGGTGCTACGATTGCTGCTCGATAATCCCCGCCACCAGATGCGTACAATGGCGGCGTGCGACCACATCCAGATCGGGCAACTGCTACGCAAGCCACGGTTCGAGGCGTTCCAAGACGGACGACAGGGCATATACTAGGGCGGGCTGAGGCATCGCCTTCCTCCGATCGTATGGGTGTGTGGTACCCTCATCCTAGATGCGAACAACCGCGCCAAGCCCGCCAGCCAGCCCTGCCGCATTTCTCTGCTACAATCCACCCCATGAACCAACAACCTCTACTCCAGCGCCTAAGGCAGTGGGCGCGCGCCCTAAAGCGCGATGTGGTCGCGCTCTACCTTGCCGCCCAAGACCCGCGCGTCCCGTGGTATGCCAAGGCCGTGGCCGCCTGCGTCGCGGCCTACGCGCTCAGCCCGATCGACCTGATACCCGACGTGGTGCCTATTCTCGGCTATCTCGATGACCTCATCCTGGTGCCGCTGGGCATCGCCCTGGCTGTGCGGCTCATCCCCGCCGCGCTGCTGGCCGAGCACCGCCGCGCCGCCGAAGAGCGCGCCGCCGCGCGGCCCACCAGCCGCGCAGCTGCCGCCGTGATCATCCTCATATGGGTGGGCTGCGCCGCCATCCTGCTCTGGTGGCTGGCGCGGCAGCTCGGCGGCTAGCCTCGCGTAGGCCACATGCACGCGGCCTAGGCAGGGCTGCCTAGGCCGCGCGCCGAGCGATGTCGACGTATCGCTCGGCGCACAGCCCGCGCCCTGCCTAGGCCGCATATATAGTTAGGACATTTTCGCAGCATGTATACATTCTAATGACCACAAAATATAGATTATGTGGCAATACATTTAAGTATAGCAACAAAACTCATCCCATACACCCGATCACTTAATATTTGATCATATCCACTTTTATACTACGCATTAGAAACTACTAGGCATCTATCGTTGATATTCTACCACCAAGAACATGATTTGCTTACCTGAAATCTTTGAATAACCGCATATGATCTACATGTAGTCCGAGCGCAACCTGAGCAAGCATATGCAATGAAGCATCCACGCTCGAAATTCAATCCAGCTACTCTTTCAAAATAAATAGTGCTCTAGCACAGAGCCAAGCTATCTGATCAATATAGGCAGGAGATCGTATTTCTTGGGGTAGACGCCCTCAAACCTCCTGCTATGCGCCGAGCGCATGTATTCATCAGGTCGCAATACGCTATCGATGATTAACATAGTATGCTGCATACTATCGCGAGTGCATCACCTAGCCACACCTTTGAATATGGAGGAGGTGATAGAGCAGCTGCGTATCCCCACACCTGTCGCTGCTGCATGTATTGTCTGATTAAAGCAGATACGCTTATCTAGCCTACCATAACGATCTGACACCGAGATCACACTACTCGATCTGTAGTGCTAGCCCCCCCTCAGAGAGTACAGCGGCGTGGGGACGTATCAACAGGTTCATAGAGAGCCATATTCGTGAAAACCTTGTGTGGCTAGACCGTCGCTCGACCATATTGCCCGCATCGTGCGGAAACGGCGTGTATCTCGGCGCTGCATCCTGGCCCATACGCCGACGCCTCCTCATTTACTGTTCGCTGTAGCCGGTTTTTATCGTCATGAAAGGGAATGAACATGCCAAACCCACTCGGAACCGAAGGCAAAGCCACCTCCCTGGAGTCGCAGAAACTGGTCGAGGAGATCAAGACCCTGATCGAGAAGAAGGGCCTGAACATCAAGCTGGCCGAGGCCCCGAGCGAGCGCGCCGAGACTGATCTCAAGGCGGCAAGCGGCTGCACCGGCTGCACGCTCTGCCCCTGCATGATCTGTTGGTAGTGGTAGATCGCTAGCCCCGCGCCGCCGCCGCCGCTGCTAGGCCAGCGGCGACGGCGCGCGGCCCACCAGAGAGAGGCATCCCGTGGTACAGCAGCAACGCATCATCGAGGATCACCAGTATGTCGCCATCAACCCCGAGTATGTGCTGAAGATCGATGGCGATCGCCCCATCCTCTACCCGCTCGACTATGTCAACACCCAGTTCTACTTCCTAGAGCCGGAGCAGGGCTTCGCGCTCTCGCTGCTCAACGGCAGCATGCCCTTCGCCCAGATCCGCCAGCTGTTTAGCCACTTCTTCCCCGGCGCTCCCGACGATGCCCTTGCCTACCTGATCGAGCAGGTCGATCTGCTGGTGCGCAGGCAGCCCACCGCCACCGGCATCGGGCTGCGCGGCGTGCTGCAGATCGCCGACACCCCGATCGCCCACGCGATCACCCACGACCCGCGCGAATTCGTCGTCGCGCCCTCGGCCTACGCCGCCAGGATGCGCGACACCAAAAATAAATATCGGCTCGACACGCCGATCAACATCTACACCGTCTTCACCCACCGCTGCCAGACCAACTGCGTCTACTGCTACGCCGAGCGCAAGAAGGTGCCCGAGCTGCCGCTGGCGCGCTGGCGCGAGCTGATCGGCGAGATGGCCCAGCTGGGCATCAAGATGTGCTCGCCCGACAATGGCGACACGCTGGCCCGCGCCGACGGCGTCGACCTGCTAGAGTGCCTGATCGAGCACGATATGCTCTTCCTGCTCTCCACCAAAGCCCACATGGGCCAGGATGCCATCCGGCGGCTGGTAGATGCGGGCTTCACGCGGCCCATCCAGGGTGCCATCCAGCGCCCCGTGCAGCTGAGCATCGACGCCGGAGAAGATGAGCTGTGTATGCGCATGCTCGGCATCACCAAGCCGCGCCTGGCCAAGATGACCGAGACCTTCGAGAACTTCCTCTCCTTTGGGATCATGCCCAAGGTGAAGGCGGTGATCACCGGCCTGAACTACGACCAGCCCAAGCGGATCGTCGACCACTTCTACCCACATGGGGCCAGGGTCTTCACCTTCGTGCGCTACCACCGCACCTTCCACCGCCACACCGACAGCCTGTTCGTGCAGCCCGAGCACATCCCCGTGCTCAAGGCCCAGTTCGACGCCATCCGCGCGCAGTACCCCGATGTGGAGCTGCACGAGGATCTGACCGCAGGCAGCAACGACATCACCTTCCTGGCCCCCGAGCTGCGCCAGCAGGTGTGGGAGAACCGGCTCGGCTGCGGCGGCGGCTGGTTTGCGCTGGGCATCGCGCCCGACGGCAGCGCCTTCCTCTGCGAGCAGATGAAGCTCGACACGCCGTATATCGTGGGCAACGCCGCCGCCCAGTCCATCCGCCAGATCTGGCAGGGTGCCCAGCTAGAGACCTTCATCCACCCCTCGCGCGAGCGCTTCAAGGGCACGCTCTGCTACGAGTGCGAGCAGTTCGAGCCGTGCATCTGGGAGAAGGGGCGCTGCTACCGCGACGCGTTCTTCGCCTATGGGTCGATCTACGACACGCCGCCGCTGTGCCCCTACAACCAGCGACCCGGCCTGCGGCTAAGCTAGAGAGGAGGCGGGCCGTGACAGCAACGCAAAAATGGAAGCCCTCGTGCTTTAACGTCGTCGTCCCCGCGCAGGATGGCTACATGCTCTTCAACAGCGTCTCGTCGGAGACGCTGGCGCTCAGCGATGGCCAGCTGCCCGTGCTCGAAGATGCCCTGCGCGAGATCGCGGCGACGGGGCGCAGCCACGACGAGGATCTCTGCCTGGGGCTGCGTGCGCTCGGCTTTATCGTGCCCATCGGCGACGACGAGTACCAGCGCGAGCACCGCAAGTTCCTCGACGCGCAGGCCGAGCAGGATGCGCTCTACCTTACCATCGTGCCATCCATGGCCTGCAACCTGCGCTGCACCTACTGCTTCCAGCAGAACATCGAGCACACCAAGGCCGACAAGGCCAACTTCGCGCAGGGCGTGCTGGCGTTCGTGCAGCAGAAGATGGTGGGCTGCAAGCGCCTGGTGGTGCAGTGGTTCGGCGGCGAGCCGCTGATCAACTACGCCATGATCCGCTCGCTCAGCGCCTCCTTCCTGGCGCTCTGCGAGGAGCGCGGGGCCAGCTACCACGCCGAGATGCTGACCAACGGCACCCTGATCAAGCCGCAGATGATCGCGCAGCTGGGCGACATGGCCATCCGCGCCATCCAGATCCCGCTCGACGGCGTGCCCAGCACCTACGCCCACCGCAAGCAGGTGTCGCTGGCCAAGGCCCAGGCCTACTACAGCTTCCTGGCCCAGCACCTCGATGCGATCGCCGAGGCCACCGGCAGCGTCACCATCCGCATTAACGTCGACCGTGAGAACGCCGAGGAGGCCAAGCAGGTGGTGGCCTTCTTCCGCCAGCAGGGCGTGTCCGACTCGCGCATCGACTTCCGGCTCGGCTTCCTGAACACCAGCCGGGGCATTATCGAGTGCATCCCGCACGACTGCCTCTCGTACACCGAGTTCGCCGACCTCGAGCTGGACTTCCGCCAGTTCCTCGCCGACCAGGGCTACCGCGTCTACGGCAAGCCCGGCGCGCGCCACCACCCCTGCGCGGCGGCGCTGTGGAACTCGTACACTATCAGCCCCGATGGCCGGATCGGCAAGTGCGTGCCCGCCGTCGGCACCACCGAGACAGCCTTCGCCCAGATCAACACGGGCGATATCGCGCAGACCATGCGGCAGCTCGCAGGCGACGCGCCCTTCCACGGCTTTGACCCGTTCGAGAGCGCCAGCTGCAAGGGCTGCGCGCTGCTCCCGGCCTGCCTCGGCTCGTGCCCCAAGATGCACCTGCCCGACCACACGCTGGTGTGCAGCATGAAGGAGGGGCTGGGCGACACCCTGGCGTTCTACCACAGCTACTACCACGCCACCGCCGCCCAGCGCGAGCAGGCCTGCGGCTAAAACATCGCGCGCCCGGCAACAAGCCAGCAAGAAAGGATTGGGGCATGCGAACCGTGATCATGAGCGACATCCACATTGGCGACAACTATCGGACATGCTGGTACCAGGCTACGGTGCACGAACCGTATCTGCTAGCCTTGCTCGACTATATCATCCAGAACGCCAGCGGCGGCCCCGAGCCGATCGGGCGACTGGTCATTCTGGGCGACTTCTTCGACTTCTGGACCTACCCGCCTGCGGTGGTGCCGCCAAGCATCGATCAGATCATCCAGGCCAACCCCAACGTGCTCGGGCCAGAGGGCAAGCTGCGCCAGGTGCTCGACGCGCTGGCTGGCAATGTGCAGTACATCCACGGCAACCACGACATCACACTCACCCAGGCCGACCTCGACCGCATCCCCACCGGCCAGCACAAGATCGCCATGCTGCCCGACATCACCCCCGACCCCAGCGGGCTGCTGCTGACCCACGGCCACCTCGCCACCATGTTCAACGCGCCCGACCCCCGCGCGCCTGTGCCGGTCGGCTACTATGTCACGCGGGTGATCGCGCACCTTGTCGAGCAGGAGCTTGCGCCCAACCAGACCGCCGCCGACCTGCACAACCAAGGCTCGCCCTACGGCTTCAGCCTAGCCAGCCTGATCCCGTCGCTATCTGGCCAGTTCAGCAACCCCTCGATCACCAATCTGCTGATCGACTACATCTGCGAGCGCTGCGGGTGGGATGAGAGCGGCCAGATCAAGCTGGAGGGCGGCGCATCCACCACCATCGCCGCGATCAAGCCGCTCTACGATGGGCTGTGGACCAACTGGGCGCGCGACAATGGCGGCGGCGAGGTCGGTGCGCTGATCGCCGCCAAGGCCGCGCAGGCCGACTACGAGGGCAGCTACATCTGCTGGTTCGCCCAGAAGTTCGCCTTCGAGCGCAACCAGGCCCGCGCGATCATGGGCCACACCCACGTGCCCAAGGTGGGCATCCAGCACTCGGCCTGCGACTATGTCAACAATGGCTTCGAGTGCCCATCCACCCCCGACATCAGCGCGGGCCAGACGCACTGGAACTTCACCGAGGTCGCAGGCGATGGCACCATGTCGCTCCGCCAGGTGGCCCACAGAAACGGCAGCTACCTGATCGAGCCGGCCAGCGCCCCGCCCGACACGATCGTCTACTCACCGTTCATGGATTTCTCGTGCTACATCAGCATCGTCAACAATAGCGGCGGCGATCTCACCTACCAGACCCAGAGCGCATCGCGGGGCTACTTCGTCTTCCCGCCGCCCAAAACCATCCGCGCGGGCACCACCGCGCGGCTCTGGATCCAAGATCTGCCAGGCGCATACGGGGCCGAGGGCGCGGTCACCTACACCGACAGCCAGGGCAAGCGCTGGGCCTTCAGCTTCGGGTGCCCGACCGGGTTCTCGCCCAACTACGCCTCAGGCGGCGCGTGCTTTGTCGCCACCTCCGAGAACCCGCCCATGCCAGGCCAGAAGCCCTCGCCCAGCGTGCCGCGCACCGGCCACCCGCTGTTTGTCACCTTCTACCTCGTCTACCCTTCCTAGGCAGCACCCGTAGCTTACAAACAACGATGCCCAGCGCCATGGATCCATGGCGCTGGGCATCTGTGCATGGGGCCAGCATGCGCCCCGGCCCGATCAGCGCGGCCCCATGGTGCGATGCAGCTGCTGCACATCATCCGCCAAAAACCGCACCGACTGCGAAAGCGTCTGGATATCACCCGATGACGAAGGCAGGCTACGCACCGCCTGGGCCAGATCCTCCAGACCCACCGCTGTGGCCCGGGTGTTCTCCTCGATATCGAGAAAAACACGGAACAGCTCTGAAAAAAGAAGCAGTGGTCCTGCCGCTGCCGCTGGGGCAAGTCCTATCATCAAACTTGGAAATGCCCAAAAGGAAGGTACTTGCTCACGTGCCACCACGGTACTAAAAACAGCAACAAACGACATCACCAAGAAAAGCGCTGCAACGATGCGCATGAGCACAATTACCACCCGCAAAAACACATAGCGCTTGGGAACAGAGAGCATAGGATCGCTTTCTCCTTGTGCCGTAGCCACTGCTGCTCGCTACAGGCAACCCTCAGATCACGCCGCCGCCTCCGGCCAGGCCGCCCGCACCAGCTCGGGCAGCAGCTGGCCCGCCTGCGCGTGGAAGCGGTACAGCCAGCGCGCCTCGCTGGTCGTCACATCCAGGTTGATCACCACCACGGTCGCACCGTGGCCCATCGCGCGCGGCGCAAACGAGGCCGCAGGCTCCACCTCGCCCGAGGTGCCGATCGAGAAAAATACATCGCAGGTGCGCACCGCCTCATTCGCGCGGTCGAGCGCCGCGTCGGGCAGGCGCTCGCCGAACCACACGATGTCGGGGCGGATGTGCGCCCCGCAGCGCGGGCAGGGCGGCGGCTCCTCGCTGCCCTCGGCCCAGGCCTCCACCGGCTCGTGCTCCGCCGAGCACTTCATGTGGTGGATGTTGCCATGCAGCTCCACCACATCGGGGCTGCCCGCCCG
The DNA here is from genome assembly GCA_009268125.1 of Chloroflexia bacterium SDU3-3. NCBI lineage: Bacteria > Bacillati > Chloroflexota > Chloroflexia > Chloroflexia bacterium SDU3-3. The sequence continues at coordinate 166,781 of WBOU01000013.1, forward strand.
CTGGTGCAGGCCGTCGATGTTCTGCGTCAGCAGCGTGACCTTGGGTGCGTGGCGCTGCATGGCGGCCAGCGCGTAGTGCGCGGGGTTGGGCTGGGCAGCCCGCATGGTGGCGCGCAGCCCGCTGTACCACTGCCACACCAGCGCGGGGTTGGCGCGGAAGGCCGCCGGGGTCGCCAGCTCCTCGGGGCGGTACTGCGACCACAGGCCGGTGAGCGCGGCGCGGAAGGTGGGGATACCGCTCTCGGCGGAGATGCCCGCGCCGGTCAGCACGGCGATGTGGCGGGCCTGCCGCAGGATCTCGATCAGCGCTGCGGGGATGGGTGGCGTGCTCATAGGCGCTTCCTCTTATCATGGGGATGAATGCACTGGCGGCTATGATAGCGCAAAATACGCCCCTGGGCGTTATCCCAAAAAGACGATGATCGCCTGCTTGCTTGGTGCGATCTCGCCCCGAGCGATCACCGAAAATCACCACAGCCGAAGTTTATGTCTATAGACCAGGGTCTACCTGTTATCAACCCCTCAACACAAGGCTGGTATCACATGGGAGAACGACCCCTCATCCGCCGGAAGGAATCCGCCGCCCAAGCCGCGCCGCAGCAGCTCGACATCTACGGCGGCGAGCCGCAGCAGCCACCGCCACAGCAGCACCACAGCCTTGGCGGCTTCCAGCTGCCCAGCCAGGCCCAGCAGGCCCAGCTCGACAGCGACGCCCAGTCGCCCTTCAGCGCGCTCATTCGCCCAGGGCGCGGCCCCGACTGGAGCAGCCCGCCGCAGACCACCACAGCCACCCATCAGCTGGTCGCAAGCATCCCCATGGCCCCTAGCCCCAGCGCCCGCGCCGCACCCACAGGCAGCGCGGCCCAGACCGACGCCGACACCGTGGGGCCAGGCGGTGCCGACCGCGAGGAGGTAGACGACAAGGGCGGTATCACCATGACCGAGAGCGACGCGGTCGGGGCGGCACTTACCTACACGCCCACCATCGCCAACAGCGGCACGCCTGGCGCAGACGAGTTCGGTGTGACAAGCACGCGCACCCGGATCAATGGCATCAATGTCACCCAGGACGCGACGGCTCACACGTTTAATGTCACTGCCACTGTCAACAACGACATCACTTGGTCGGTCCACTCGCTCGGCAGAACCGATATTCCCAACGAGAATGCGGCTGCGATCACGAAGGACAACTACACGACCGTGGTTTCCGACCTCACCCCCGATATGACATCCGACAACGGACGCCCGCCACGCACTCAGTTCTGGGCCAGCGATCTGACCCAGCGGCACGAGCAGTTTCACGCCAACGAGCGCGCCCACACCTATGGCCAGCCAGCCTTTGATTTCGCCCGCACCTGGCTGACCGCCCAATCGGCGAACTCGGCAGCCGACGCGACCACGCTGGCCCAGCAGGTGCCGGGCAAGATGCGCGAGAGCTACAATGCCAGCTACGCGCCAGGCAAGGAGAGCCGCGCCTACGGCGATGGCGCCCCGCTCTATCTGGCGCGGGCCACCGCTGTCCGCAACAAGGGGCAGAGCAACCAGTATCCCTAGCTAGCATGGAGAAGACACCATGGCGATGATAGAAGAGAGCGACGGCGACACAGAAGAAGACATCGTGCTCGATATCGCCGACCCGCCGCCCAGCCTGCCATACGCCTACATCGACGACTACCACGCCCAGGCGCTGCTTACCGCCAACGGGGTCGCGCTCGATCAGGGCGCGCTGGAGGCCGCACTGGGCCACCCCGAGGCGGTGCTGCGCGGCGCTGCGGCCCATGTGCTGGGCAGCAAGGGCCTAGCTCAGTCGGCCCCGAAGATCGCCCAGCTGCACGACAGCGCCGATGATCTGGTGCGGGTCGAGTGCGCCTATGCCCTGGTGCGGCTGGGGCGCGGCGAGTACCGCGACTCGCTGCACGCCAGCCTAGCGCTGCCGCAGCACGCCTACCTCGGCCCCTCGCTGGCGGCGGGCGATCTGGCCCGGTTGGGCGACCCCGCCGGATTCGATGTGGTGCGGCAGGCGCTCGGCTACGAAAATGTGATCATCCGTGTGGTGGCCACCAAGCAGCTGCTGCACTTTGCGCCCTTCCACCCCCAGGTCGCCATCTACGATCTATTTGCCCAGGCCCTGAACGATCAGCACGCCGACATCCCCTGGCTGGCGGTGCGCCAGCTGGGCGAGCTAGGCACCCCCGAGGCGCAGGCGCTGCTAGAGCGCTACGCCGCCACTGGCGACGACCTCGCCCTGCGCGCGGTGGCCCAGCGCGCCCTCGGCTAGCATCGCACACATACCATATCCTTCCGCAAAGGGTGGCTTCGGGCCGCCCTTTACGCTGCCTGGAATATGCCCATAGGCCATTGCCAAGCTCGGCAGCGCCTCGATACCATCTGCCCACGCGAGCCACCTTGTGCTGTTCTGGTACTATCGGCGATAATCGCCGCAGACGACATAGCCAGAAGCCCCAGCAGAAGGAGCACACAATGACACACATCTTCTTCCCGCAGTGGCAGGGCAGCCACGGTCGAGCCGACCTCGCGCCAAGCGCGGCGGCCCTGCGCCAAGCCATCGATGAGGCCGCCAGCCCTACCGCAGTACAATGGGTCGACATCCCGCTGATCGAGACCGGGCAGCAGCACCACGAGCAGGGCATCCTCAGCCGGGGCGACCTACTCGGGCAGCTGGGCCACGCCAGCCAGCTCATCCGCAGCCTGCGCCCCTAGCGCCTAGCGTTGCTGGGCGGCGACTGCGGTATTGAGGTAGCCGCGATCCCGGCGTTGCACGAGCGCTACGGCGCTTCGCTGGGCGTGCTGTGGGTGGATGCCCACGCCGACCTCAACACCCCCCAGTCGTCGCCCAGCGCCACGTTCCACGGCATGCCGCTGCGGGTGCTGCTGGGCGAGGGCGACCCCGCGTTCACCGCGCTTGCGGGCCGGGCCTTGGCGCCCGAGCAGGTGGCGCTGGTGGGCGTGCGCGATCTGGATGCACCCGAGCAGCACTACATCCAGCAGCACGGCATCGCCAGCATCGCCGGGGAAGAGCTGCAGGCGCGGCCAGGCTCCCCCGCCGAGCTGCTGCTTGGCCGTGGCTGCCAGCACATCTATGTCCACCTCGACATGGATGCGCTTGAGCCTACCGAGTTCCCCTTTAGCGCCATGCCGACCGCAGGCGGCCTGCCCATCCTCGCCGTCGCACAGATGCTTGAGCACCTGGCGCAGCAGCATGCCCTGGTGGGCCTCGGACTCACCGAGTATGCCTCGGCTACCGGCGAGGGGGCCAGGCAGCTGGCCCCGATCCTGGCGCATTTCCTTCGGCTTGGCTAGGCTATCCTCGCGCTGCGGGCCTTCGCATCTCGTGCACCGATGGCGGCGCGGCACTGGCAGCACGCGCCCGATTCTTCGCCTCAGAGCACGGCTATACCGCCTTGCATCGGCATGTATTTAAAAAGTTTTCGCTTGACAAATTGTCCTTATTAGCACATACTAACCGGCACAAACGATAGCCAGATGGTTCTTAGAGGATGTTTGCCGTGACACGAAACCTGTTCATCATGCCCGCGCTCGCCGCCGTGCTGCTGAGCGCCTGCGGTGCACCCGCAGCAACAGCCCCCACAGCCCCAGCGAGCACCGCAGCCGCTGCCACCACCGCCGCCACCGCTGCTGCAGCACCGGCAGCCGCCACCGCCGCCGCCGATGTCACCGCTGCACCCGCCGAGGCGACCGCCGCACCTGCCACAGCAGCGGCAGATACCGCCGCAGCATTCCCCGTGACCATCAAGCATAAGTTTGGCAGCACCACCATCACCGCCGAGCCAAAGCGGATTGTCACCGTGGGCCTGACCGATCACGATGCGCTGCTGGCGCTGGGGATCGTGCCGGTGGGCGTGACCGAGTGGTTTGGCAACTACCCCTCGGCCACATGGCCCTGGGCGCAGGATGAGCTTGGCGACGCTAAGCCCGAGGTGGTCGGCACCTCCGCCGAGGGCGTCAGCTTCGAGAAGATCGCCGCGCTCAAGCCCGACCTTATCCTCGCGCTCTACTCCGGCGTCACCGAGGATCAGTACAAGCTGCTGGCCCAGATCGCCCCGACTGTGGCCCAGCCCGGCGAGTATGTAGACTACGGCATCTCCTGGCAGGAGCTGACCGACACCGTTGGCAAGGCGGTGGGTAAAGAGGCCCAGGCCCAGGCGCTGATCAAGGGCGTGGAGGATAAGTTCGCCGCCGTGCGCGCCGAGCACCCCGAGTTCGCGGGCAAGAGCGCGCTGGTGGCCACGCCCTACCAGGGCATCTGGGTCTACGGGCCGCAAGATCCGCGTGGGCGATTCCTGACCCTGCTCGGCTTTACGCTACCCGAGGATCTTGGCAGCATCACCGGGGCCGAGTTCGGCGGCAACCTGAGCATGGAGAAGGTCGATCTGCTCAACGTGGATGCGCTGATCTGGCTGGACGCCAAGCAGGGCGAAGGCCCGCTGGCCGAGGAGGTTTACGCCAAGCTGCCGGTGCACAGCGAGGGCCGCGAGGTGCTGCTGAGCAGCGAGTCGCCGCTGGGTGGCGCTACCTCGTTTGTGAGCGTGCTGAGCCTGCCCTACCTGCTCGACGGTATCACGCCCATGCTCTCGGCAGCTGTCGATGGCAAGACCGATACCGCAGTGCCGACCGCTGCTGCGAACAACTAGCCGCACCATAGGCTCGACATAGCCCGCTTCAATAGAAGGCCCCGCCTCCAGTGCAAACAATGCTACTGGGAGCGGGGCCTTTTCTTAACAGCGCTGCAGCGGCAGAGCAGTGTGGCTGGGCGCTCGGGCAAGCTGCATCTGCCCTTGGGCAGTGTGGATTGCTACCTGGGCACGCTGCATCTACGCTCGGACGTTCTGCATCTGCCCTTGGGCAAGCTGCATCTGCCCTTGGGCAGTGTGGTTTGATACTTGGGCACGCTGCATCTACGCTCGGACGTTCTGCATCTGCGCTCGGGCAAGCTGCATCTGCCCTTGGGCAGTGTGGATTGATACTTGGGCACGCTGCATCTACGCTCGGACGTTCTGCATCTGCGCTTGGACTGACTGGATTGCTACCTGGGCACGCTGCATCTGCACTTGGGCAAATCGCATTGTTGCCTGGGCAGCCTCATTGTAGGGCTGGACACCGGACCGCAGACCATCAAGAAGAGCATTTTCATCAATGGTCTAGAGCTAGACCTCGTGACCCACGACATCGGGATGTTCTGCGAGCTGCTGCAGAAGAAGAGGTGAGGTGGAAGCCAACCTCGTCCGCCTGAACGAGCACTTTCGCCTGCCCTTCCTGCCCGAGCTGATCGCGCAGAAGGTCGAGGGCGAGGAGGGCGGCGAGCTGAGCGATGGCGACATCGGCCTGATCGAGCGCGAGCACCTGCGGCTGCGCGCCGAGCTAGAGCGCCAGCACGCGGCCAGCAGCCTGCCCGAGCACAGCGACGCCCGCGCCGATCTGCACGATCTGCTCGTGCGGCTGCGGCTGGGCGCGCGCTAGGCGCGTGGGCAAGCCAAAGCCATGCATATGGCCTGCCCCTCGATATGAGGGGCAGGCCATAGCTTGAATAAAGCATCACCCGCGCACGAGAGGCCAGTAGGGCGATCACTGTCCCAGGTTTTTCAGCTCCTCCAGGGCGTTCTCCACCTTCTGGGCCTCCTCGGCATCGCCGTGCTGCTTGTAGAGCGCGATCGACTTCTGCCAATCGGCGGTCGCCTTGGAGACCTGGCCCTGCTTGCGGTAGCTCTGGCCGCGATTATAGTAGGCGGCGGCGTCATCCGGCACGTGCTGAAGGTAGCGCGTATAGTCGCTGATCGCCGCCGCGTAGTCGCCTAGGTGGTAGTGCGCCACGCCCTTGGTGAAATGGGCGCAGTAGTAGGTCGGGTCGAGCGAGAGGGCCGTATTCGCATCTTTGAGCGCACCATTGTACTCATCGATCTCCAGCTTCGCATCACCACGCGAGCAGTAGAGCGCCGCGCTCTTGGGCCGCAGCTTGATGGCGCGATCCAGATCGGCGATCGCCTCCTGATACTTCTCTTGTGATTTGTAGAGGATAGCTCGGCTCTGCAGCGGGCTGGCAAACGTGGGCGCGAGCTTGATCGCCTGGGCGTAATCCTCCAGCGCGCTCGCGGCATCGCCAGCTGAGTCATAGGCCCGCCCGCGCAGGTAGAGCGCATCGGCAAAGGATGGTTGCAGCTTCAGCGCCGTGGTGGCATCCTTGATCGACGCATCCCACTGCTCAAGATTACTATAGGTAAGCGCGCGCGTATAGTAGATCTCGGCATAGCTGGGATCAGCCTTGATAGCCTTCTCCAGACTCTCCAGCGCGGCATCGGTCTGGCCTAGATAGTTCAACATCCGGCCCATATGATAGTCGGCGCGCTTGGATTCGGGATCGAGCTGCTGCCCGCGCTTGTAGTCATCGGCCCCCGCCTTCAGATCCTCGGCCATCAGCACCTTGAGATCGCCACGGAAATAGTAGGCGTCGGCGTTCTTGGGGTCGAGCGCCACCGCCTGGTCGTACCCGGCCAGCGCGCCCTGGTAGTCGGCCTCGCGTCGCTCAAGCAGCAGCGCGTTGGCCACCACCTGATCGGCATCGGAGAGCGCGGCGGTAGGCACCGGCGTGGCCGCGCCTAGGGCCTGGGCTGTCTGGGTCGCCGCGACGATCAGGTTGGTGAAAACATCGCCGCTCGACGGCGCGGCGGTGGGCAGCGGCGTGGTGGTGGAGATAGGGGCCGCCGCAGCCGTGGGAGTGGGTACTGCCGTGGTCGCAGTACCGTCTGTGGTAGCGACCGGCACAGTGGTCTCAGCAGCAAAGGGAGCTGCCGTGGCAGCCTGCGCGGCGGTAGCGGCAGGGGCAACGGTAGGCGAGACACTGGGCGGCGGGCCAAACGTGACCGAGCCAGCGTCGGCGCTCGGCAGGGTTGGCTCGGCCACAGCGAGCGTTGGCCCGCCGCCGCCTATGCTGGATAGGAGCGACGGCTGCACGAGCAGCACAACGACCAGCCCAAGCACGCCCACCAGCAGCAGCCCGCTGATCACCCATAGCGCCACATTCAGCGGGTTGGAGCGGCCCGAGCTGCCACCGCCGTGAGCCTTTCCTCCTCCATGCGCCATGCGCAAGGCATCGACGGTAGACTCGGTGCCGGGCGTGGGCGAGTCGGGGCGCGCTGCAAGCCGAGCGGCTGTGGGTTCGGGCGGCGACAGCGAGGACGTAGACGCTTGCACGAGCGGTGGGGGTGGCGTGACGGGCACAGAGCGGGGCGCCGCCGCTGGCGACACAGGGGGGGTAGGGGCTATCGGCGCGGGGCGCGGGGCTGCGGGCGCAGGCAGCGGCGAGCGGGCGGGCACCAGCGGCAGCTTGGCCAGGCCGCGCTGGGCCGCCACGTTCCCCGCATCGGCATGCAGCACCTGCTCAAGGCAGTAGCGGCGCTCGCCGTCGGTCTCCACCGCGCCCGAGAGCCAGAGCCAGGCCACCGGATCGTGGGGCGCGGCCTGCAGCACCTGGAAAAGCAGCGCGCGGGCCTGGGCTGTATCGCCGCCGCGTAGGGCGGCCACGCCGCGCTCGCGCAGCGCGGCCAGATCGGCTTGAGAAGGGTTCATCTTCAGATTGGCGCGGCGCTGCTCTTCCCCGCCGTGCGCGCCGCAGGCCACCCTGCGTCACTTTTCGCCAGCGGGCGGCAGCCAGACGCCCGTCAAGAGTATAGCAGAAACCACGCCCAGCCCCAACCCCCTGCGCTGCACCCGCAGCTAATGCGCACCCCGCGCTCGGCCCAAGATGACGACACAGCATCGCAGGCGCACCTGGCCCATCGCCCATCGCAACGCCGCAGAGCGCCCAGGCACTTGCGCAAATTGACTCTTGACACGACATTGCCCTATGCTATACTTGCGATGGCAACGTACTCCAACATCCTCACCACCACCCATCTCTACAGCGCTGCGTCCTTTGGGCATACCCAATTCTCTAAACCTATCCGTTCAACACCACCCGGCGTACCGTGAGAGAAAAGCATTATCACTATGCCAACCAGCCGCATACGCATCGCGCCACAGGCGGGCAGCCGCTTCCTGGCACCCCGATCATGCGCTCGCCTACTAGAGCGCAAGTTCGCAGCCTAAGCTTATAGCTCTCTTCCTGTACACTCATTTCCCTTTAGAACAACCAAAAAGAGCACCGATCGACTATTTTGCGTGTCTTACTATCATCATCTGATCGATAAAAGACATCTGACAGAGTATCTACACCATACTCGAAAACACCATATAGCTACGTTTTCATGAATCAGGTGTAGCTGTAGTCGCTCTTTATCCCACTAGGTTAGCACTATAGCTCTTATACCCGATATTCCGAGCTACTGTACCGTTTCTACCATCTATAGGCCACCATACCGATCTTTATGTGCAAAGATCGCGCTAGGCTATGCCTTTCAGGCGTATGCAGTATACAATGGAGAGACGTATGCCCTTTGACATCACCGGAACGTGGAAGCTGCTGGCGTGGAAACGATTTGAGGGCGACACCACCCACTACCCGCTGGGCGAGCAGGTGACGGGGATCCTGATCTACGCCGCCGACGGCAGCATGGCTGTGCAGATGACGGCGCTCGACCGCCCCCACATCCCCACCAGCGACCCCCAGGGCGGCACCGCCGAGGAGCGCGCCGCCGCTTACTCGACATGCCTGGCCTACTTTGGCAGGTGGTCGCAGGCCCCCGACGACGAGATCGTGACGCACTATGTGGATGCCAGCCTGTTCCCCAACTGGTCAGAGACCGTGCAGGAGCGCCCCTTCACCTGCGACGGGCGCTACCTGGCGCTGCGCACCCCGCCAGCCGAAGGCCCAAATGGCACCGTGGTGAACGAGATGTCCTGGGAGCGGGCCTAGCCCCGAACGCCGCCCACAAATCAGAACTAAGCCAGAGAAAGGTGCCGCAGCGATGTCTGAAATGACCCACGCCCGCGCGAGCGCTCATGCCCCTGTGCCCAGCGCAAGCCCCCCCCTGCCGAGTGACACAGCGGTGGCTGAGCCAACCCACGCCCGCGCAAGCGCTCAGACCCCTGTGCCCAGCACAAGCCTTAATCTGCAAAAAGTTGATGTCATCTCATCGAACTTCCAGGCCATAGCGCAGCACATGTTCATGCTGATGATGCGCAACATGGCCAGCGACGGCTATGTGTTTGTCGACCCCACCAACTCCCAGGTGTTCTCGCGGGCGGGCTGCATCATCGCATCGCCATCCTACCCCGCCAACACCGCCACCATCGATCAGGACTACGTGTTCAACTGGGTGCGCGACGCCGCGATCACCGTGCTGGAGATCGCGGCGACCACGCCGCCCACCGCGCCCGGCCAGGGCGTGCAGTCGCTGATCGACTACGTCGCGTTTGCCCAGCTCTGCCTGTCGAATGGCACCCAGAGCATGGCGCGCGGCTGCTTCACCATCGCGGGACAGCCTCGCTCGTGGAGCGACCAGAACGATGGGCCAGCCCTGCAGAGCGTGGCGCTGCTGGCGATCTACCCGCAGCTGAACATGGCCGCGCAGCAGACCGCCGCCGAGATGATCGCCACCAACCTGCAGTTCCTGCTGGGCGTCTACCAGCAGCCCACCACCAACCTGTGGGAGGAGCACAACGCCTACTCCTTCTTCGCGCGAGCGGCCCAGCTGCGCTGCTTCGAGGCGGTGAAGACCAACACGCTGGGCATCGCCATCCCCGACGGGGTGGATGCCGCGATCGCGTGGCTGAAGAGCAGCCTCGACGAGCACTGGAGCGAGCAGGAGCAGATCTACCTATCGCTGCTGCCGCCGATAGCCGGATACGACCCCAACATCGACATCATCTGCGCCAGCCTGTACGGCGCTATCCCGTTCACCGACACGCGGCTGCTGGCCACCGCCGCCAAGATCCGCAGCGTGTGGGCCGACGATGGCTCGCCCCACCAGTACCCGATCAACGTGACCGACCGCGCCCACGGCATGGGGCCGCTGCTGGGGCGCTACCCCAGCGACTTCTACGACGGCGACGCCCGCGACGGGCAGTCCACCGGCAACCACCCGTGGGCGCTGTGCACCTGCAATCTGGCCGAGCTGTACTACCACGTGGCGAATACGATCGCCGCCAGCCAGAGCCTGCCGCTCGACCCGCTGTCGGAGCCGTTCTTCAGTCAGGTCGGCATCACCGCGCAGACCTCACCTGCCGATGCAGTCAACCTGCTGCACGCGGCGGCGGACGCCATGCTCAACGCGGTGATCTACCACAGCGACCACCTGGAGCTGAGCGAGCAGTTCGACGGCTACACCGGCTACGAGAAGAGCGTGAAGAATCTGACCTGGAGCTACGCGTCATTTCTGTCGGCGGTGCGCGCGAAGACCAGCGGCACCATACTGGGGGTGACGGCACATGCAATCGAACGATAGCTTTCTGGCGCTCTCGGCGGCGCTCACCGGCTTCAGCACGCTCGACCTGCTGGGCACGGGCATGGCGCAGGAGTACCAGCGCACGCTCGACGCCACGCTGCCACCGGGCATCTACCGCGAGCTGCTGGAGACGTGGGCCAGCGCCGGGGGCGGCGAGGCCGCGACCGACCAGATCATGGGCGACCCCAAGCTCGGGCCGGTGGCGCGTAACCTCATCCAGCTGTGGTACTGCGGCACCTGGAGCGCCATGCCCGACGACTGGCGCAGCGCCTACGGCACAACCCCGCTGGACATGAGCCGCGTGGTCTCGCCCGAGGCCTTCCAGGCCGGGCTGCAGTGGGCGGTGGCCGGGGCGCACGCGCCCGCCAGCGGGCAGCAGGGCTTCGCGGCATGGGCACTGCCGCCAGAAGGGAGCAGCTGATGAGCGACGAGGAGTGGTACGATGTGGTAGTGGTGGGCGCTGGCGTGGCCGGCGCGCTGATCGCCAAGGCGGTATCCGACGCCAAGCTCACCGCGCTGGTGCTCGAGGCCGGGCCGGAGCGCGCCACCAGCTTCGACGGCTACCAGCGGCACGTGCGGCACTTCTACGCCGCCGCCGCAAAGAACGCCGAGTCGGCGTGGCCGCCCGACCCCCACGCGCCCCAGCCCGACACCGCCGACATCCGCCAGGGCAGCGGCTACTTCATCCAGCGCGGCCCCGACCGCTACGGCAGCAGCTACACCCGCGCGCGTGGCGGCTCGACCCTGCACTGGCTAGGCGTGTCGCTGCGCATGCTGCCCGAGGATTTCGGCATCCGCACCCGCTACGGCGTGGGCCGCGACTGGCCGATCGGCTACGACGAGCTGGAGCCCTACTACCGCAAGGCCGAGGTGGCCATGGGCGTCTCGGCGGATGTGGCCGACCAGCGCTACCACGGCCTGACCTTCGGCGAGGGCTACGACTACCCCATGCGCCGCCTGCCGCTGAGCTACTCGGATACCAAGCTGGCCGAGGCCATCGCGGGCCTGACGGTGGACGTGGGCGCAGGGCCGGTGCCTGTCACCGTGCGCTCGTACCCCGCCGCCCGCAACTCGACGCCGCGCCCCGGCTACCGGCCCATCGGCACCATCGACAAGCGCCCCGAGGGCGGCGAGGTCGAGATGTTCGTGGGCGAGCGCTGCGCGGGCAACACATCCTGCACGCCGATCTGCCCCATCCAGGCCAAGTATAACGCGGGCCGCACCCTGACCCAGGCCGACGACACCTACCTGCGCCTGATCCCGCAGGCCGTAGTCTCGCACATCGATATCGACAGCGAGAGCGGCCAGGTGAGCGGCCTCACCTACCTGCGCTATGACGACAGCGGCTTCACCATCCACCGCGTGCGCGGCGGGGCCTACGTGCTGGCCGCACACGCGGTGGAGAACGCCAAGCTGATGCTGCTCTCCGGGCTGGGCGGCCAGCACGTGGGCCGCAACCTGATGGACCACCCGGCGCTCTACGCCTGGGGCCTGGCGCCGGAGCCGATCGGCGCGTTCCGCGGGCCGCTCTCCACGGCGGGGATCGAGGAGCTGCGCGCGGGCGCGTTCCGCAGCCAGCACGCGGCCTTCCGCTTCGACGTGGGCAACGACGGCTGGCGGGCCACCACCGGCGCGCCCGACACCACCGTGGCCGCCGCCATCCGCCAGCAGGGCCTCTACGGCCCGCGGCTGCGCGAGTCGCTGGCCGCCGCGCTCTCGCGCCAGGTGCGGCTCTCGCTGGCCGTCGAGCAGCTGCCCGACCCCGCCAACCAGGTGACGATCGACCCCTCGCAGCGCGATCCGCTGGGCATCCCCCGCCCCGCGATCAGCTACCAGATCGACGACTACACCAAGGCGGGCATGGCCGCCGCCACCCAGGTGGCCCAGGCGATCTTCCAGCGCGCCGGCATCGCCGACTGCACCGACCACGCCAGCGGCACATGGTTCCCCACCGTCACCTGGGGCGACCAGGTCTTCGCCTACCACGGCATGGGCCACTTCGCAGGCACCCACGCCATGGGCAGCGGCCCCCACGACTCGGTGGTAGACAGCTACCAGCGCTCCTGGGAGCACCGCAACCTCTACCTGGTGGGCTCGGGCAGCATGCCCACCATGGGCACATCCAACCCCACCCTAACGCTCGCGGCGCTGGCTATCCGCACCGCCGAGCAGCTGATCGCAAGCATGAGCCGTGGCTAGGGCGAGAGTACGCATGATTCACAAGCCTGCGGGCACCCGATGAGCGAGGCCAGCGAGACGAGGATTGAAGAGGAGAGCAAGCGCCATGGTCTTTTTCCCCAGGGATAAAATGACGCGCACCAGCGCCGAGCAGGTGGGCGAGGAGATCTACGACGTGGTGATCGTGGGCGGCGGGGTGGCTGGCGCGATCATCGCCAAGCAGCTCAGCGCCGCGCACAAGCGCGTGCTGGTGGTCGAGTCGGGGATGGGCAAGGACGTGGACCTGGCCGGGTACGAGAGCTACGTCTCGCGCTTCTACGGCACCGCCATGAAAGACAACCAGTCGCCCTACCCGATCAACCGCAACTCGCCCATGCCGCGCAGCACCGACGCCCGCAAGATCACCCCCGGCCTGCCCGCCACCGACGCCTACATCGTGCAGAACGGGCCGTTTGGCAGCGATACCACCTACACCCGCGTGCTGGGCGGCACCACCATGCACTGGGAGGCCAAAACCCCGCGCATGGTGCCCGACGACTTCAGCATGCGCAACACCTTCGGCGTGGGCGAGAACTGGCCGATCAGCTACGACGAGATCGAGCCAGACTACCGCGAGGCCGAGCGCGAGATGGGCGTCTCGGCGGATGTCGAGGACCAGCGCTACCTCGGCATCAGCTTCCCCGACGACTACGTCTACCCCATGCGCAAGATGCCGCTCTCGTACCTCGACCAGCAGGTCGACCAGGGCATCCGTGGCACCAGCGTGCAGCTCGGCGGCCAGCAGTTCGACCTTGAGGTGCGCTCGTTCCCGCAAGCCCGCAACGGCATCCCCAACCCGCTCTACAACGGCGGTAAGGGCTACCGCCCGCTCGGCGCGGTCAGCACCAGCCAGGTCGAGGCGGGCGAGCGCTGCCAGGGCAACAACAACTGCGTGCCGATCTGCCCCGTGCAGGCCAAGTACTACGCGGGCAAGACCATGGCCCAGGCCCTGCTGGGCGGCGATGTGAAGGTGCTAACCCAGGCCGTGGCCTCGCGGGTGGTGCTCGACGCCGACGGGCGCGTCAGCCATATCGAGATCAAGCAGTACCACGACCCCATCCTGCCCGACCACACCACCGCCACCGTGCGCGGCAGAGTGTTCGTGCTGGCCGCCAACGCGATCGAGAACCCGCGCCTAATGCTGGCCTCGGGGCTGGCGGGCAGCAGCGGGCTGATGGGCCGCAACCTGATGGACCACGCCTACCTGCTGTGCTGGGGCCTGATGCCCCAGGTCTGCGGCACCATGCGTGGCACCAACTGCACCGGCGGCATCGTGGCGCTGCGCAACGGCTCGTTCCGCAGCCAGCAGGCCGCCTTCGGCATCGACATCCACAACGACGGCTGGGGCTGGTCCGAGGGCTCGCCCGCCAGCGACCTGCTGCGCCTGGTCGACGGCCAGAACAAATTTGGCCGCAGCCTGCGCCGCGAGCTGGCCGACAGCATCACCCGCCAGCTGCTGCTGGCCTTCATGATCGAGGTGCTGCCCGACCCCAACAACCGCGTCAGCGTCGACCCCGCCTACAAGGACCAGCTGGGCAACATGCGCCCTGTGGTCACCTACAACATCCCCGAGTACACCATGCGCGGGGCCGCCTACGCCCGCCGCTTCGCCCAGCTGGTGTTCCAGCGGCTCGGCGTGGCCGACTACACCCACTACGACCCCGGCGACTACGGCTATGTCACCTACGAGGGCGCGGGCTACGCCATCCGTGGCGGCAACCACCTGGCGGGCACCCACATCATGGGCAGCAGCCCCAGCACATCGGTGGTCGACCCCGACCAGCGCTCGTGGGATCACGCCAACCTCTTCCTGGTGGGCGGCGGCAGCATGCCATCGATCGGCACCGCCAACGTCACGCTCACCATCGCCGCGCTCTGCTTCCGCACCGCGCGCGCGATCATCGCCGATCTTGCCTAGGCGCGGGCGGCCCGCTGGCGAAGACGCATCGGAAAAGCAAGATAGAAGGAGCACACGCTATGTCGCTTGAGCAGATCACCAGTAAGGAAGAGCTGTACGAGTACCTCGACGTGGCCATGCAGCTTGAGCACGCTACCATCCCGCCCTATCTGCTGGCGCTCTACACCATCCACCCCGGCACCAACCCCGACGCCGCGCATATCATCCGCACCGTGGTGGTGGAGGAGATGCTGCACCTCACGCTTGCCGCCAATATCCTCAACGCCGTGGGCGGCAAGCCCGATCTCACCACCCCGCACTTTGTGCCCACCTACCCCACCTTCCTGCCCGACGGCGAGACCGACTTCGAGGTCGATCTGCAGGCCTTCTCGCCCGCCGCGATCGAGACCTTCCTGAAGATCGAGCGCCCGCGCCAGGCCCCCGACGAGGAGTCGCGCATCGTGCGCCGCCCCGGCAACAAGTCCTTCATCAGCAGGCGGCTGGGCGACGAGTCGCTGCACTTCTACAGCATCGGCGAGTTCTACGAGGAGATCGCCCGCGGCATCAAGTTCCTCTGCGAGCGGGATGGCGAGCAGAGCCTGTTCACCGGCGACCCCGCCCTGCAGGTCACGCCCGAGTACTACTACTCCGGCGGCGGCGAGCTGCATGTGGTCACCGGCTACGAATCGGCCAAGGCCGCCACCGACCTAATCAGCGGCCAGGGCGAGGGCCTGGGCGGCGATATCTACGACAAAGAGCACGAGCTGGCCCACTACTACCGCTTCGACCAGCTGCGGCTGGCCCAGTACTACCAGCCCGGCGACACGCCCGGCAACCCCAGCGGCCCGCCGCTCAACGTGATCTGGGAGGCCTCCTACCCCGTGCAGAAGAACCCGCGCATCGCCGAGTACCGCGACCCCGACATCCACCGCGCCGCACTGGCCTTCAACCAGTCCTACGCCGACTTTCTGCACACGCTCACCCGCGCCTACAATGGCCAGCCCCAGCTGCTGCTGGATGCCGTGCCCCAGATGTTCCGCCTGCGCGACAAGATGAACCAGCTCATCCGCGTGCCGCTGCCCGACAAGCCCGGCACCAACGCCGCGCCCACCTTCGAGGTCAACGAGCTAAGCAGGGAGATCTAGCCGTGCGCGATCTGTTCCTCTCCTTCTCCGCCGAGGTCACGGCCTTCACCACCTTCGAGCTGCAGGGCACCGGCATGGCCGACGCCTACCTAGCCGCCGCCATCGGCGTGGTGGGCGACGGGCCGGTGCAGCAGCTGCTCGCGGTCTGGCAGGGCATCCGCCAGGAGGGTGCCGATGTCGAGGGCCGCCTGCGCCGCGAGATCTTCGGCGACGAGCTGCTCGGGCCGATCGCCCGCAACATCGTGAAGATGTGGTACATCGGCAACTGGTACCAGCTGCCCTACGCCTGGTCGCAGACCTTTGGCGCGCACGAGAACGACACCACCTTCGCCGTCTCGCCCGCCGCCTACATCGAGGGTCTGCTCTGGCCCGCCATCGGCGCGCACCCGCCGGGGGCCAAGGCCCCTGGCTACGACTCGTGGTCCGGCCCGCCCACCATCCCCGAGGTTCCCGAGTAGCAAGCCGATGCGGCTTGGAAAGGCGAGATCGATGAGTAGCGCATACGTGCTCGACCCGCAGAAGGTGCCGCTGGGCATCACGCCGACCCTCTGGTGGAACGACGACTTCCCGCTGATCGATATCGGCATCCCATTCGGCCAGTGCGTCAGCGAGATGGCCCTGGCCGGGTTCCAGGGCTGCAGCGTGGGCCACAAATACCCCACCGACCCGGCCCAACTCAAGCCCGCGCTCGACCTGCGCGGCCTGCGCGTCTCCGAGCCGTGGGTCAGCACCTACTTCACTATCGCGGGCATGCGCGAGCAGACCATGCAGACCTTCCACCAGCAGCTGGCGTTCATCAAAGCCATGGGCGGCACCGACATGGTGATCGCCGAGTTCGGCCAGGCGGTTAATCCGCTGCCGGTGGCGCTGTTTGACAACCGCCCGATCTTCAGCGCGCAGCAGTGGGATGACCTGTTCGCCGGGCTGCGCGAGCTGGGCACCATCGCCAACGACAGCGGCATGCGCCTGTGCTTCCACCCCCACATGGGCACCGGCGTGATGATCCAATCCGATGTCGACCGCCTGATGCAGTACACCGACCCCGATCTGGTGCACCTGCTGCTGGACACCGGACACCTGGCCTTCGCCGGGGCCGACCCGCTGTACGTCACCCAGACCTATGGCAGCCGCATCAAGCACATTCATCTGAAGGATGTGCGCGCCGATGTGGTGCAGCGCGTGCGCGACGAGAAGCTCTCGTTCCAGCAGGCCATCGAGGCGGGCGTGTTCACCGTGCCCGGCGATGGCTCGATCGACTTCGTGCCGATCTTCCAGGCCCTCGCCGACGCCCAGTTCGAGGGCTGGCTGGTGGTCGAGGCCGAGCAAGACCCAGCCAAGGCCAACCCGCTGGAGTACGCCAAGAAGGCGCGCAGCTACCTGCGCGAGACCCTGGGGTGGTAAGCCATGAGCGAACAGCCGATCAACGACATCTACCTCAGCTTCTTTATGTTCACCACCGATCTGCAGCCCACCAACCGCGACTACACCCAGCAGATCATCGAGCACATGCAGGCGCTGCGCTCGTTCGGCTACGCCGGGTTCGATCTGCCGATCGCCCCGCCCTCCGGCGCGTTCGACCCCGAGGCCGATCTGGCTGCCTACATGGCCCTGCGCGACGCGCTCGATAGCGCGGGCCTGCACGACGTGGGCGTGACCACCAACGTGGGCGCGACCCATACCTACGACCCCTCGTCGCCCTACCGCGAGCAGCGCGAGCTGGGCCTGGCCTACCTGAAATCGCGCGTAGACATCACCAAGGCCCTGCGTGGCACCATCATGGCCGGGCCGATCGTGCTGCCCTACGGGGTGTTCCCCACCAGCGACTTTGGCCAGCCGATCTGGAGCGACGCCCTGCAGGACTGGATGGCCCCGCGCTACCGCAACGCCCAGCCGATCATCCAGGAGCTGGGCGAGTACGCTGCCGCCCAGGGCGTCGAGCTGGCCATCGAGCCGGTCGACCACTGGGAGACCCCCGGCCCCAACATGGTGCGCGAGGTCCGCGAGTTCCTCCAAGGCGTGGCAAGCCCCCATGTCGGCGTGTGCGTCGACAGCGCCCACGTGGTGCTGGGCAGCGACGGCCCCGACGAGTTCGTGGAGGACATCGCCAGCCTGCTCGGACAGGGCCGCGTGGGCTATGTGCACATCTCATCGCCCGATCGCGGCGCGGTGCGCAACAGCTGGATCCCCTGGCAGCCCTTCCTAGCCCCCATCCTGCCCGACTACCGTGGCCCGCTGCTCGTCGAGGTCTTTAACGCTATCCCGGCCTTCCTCAGCAGCCTGCGCATCACCCGCCGCATCTACCAGATCCCGGGCCAAGGCCCGATCGACCCCAGCCGCCCCGATGCCTACACGATCGCGCACGAGGCCATCGAGGCCACGCGCCACCAGGTCGCCATCGCGCTCGGCCAATTCAGCGAAGGATAACCCATGAGCTACATCAAACACAACGAGCGGCTGGGCGCAGCCACCATCCAGCCCGGCGCAAGCGAGACGCTGACGCAGGACGATGTCACCTCGTTTCGCGCCACAGCCACCCAGCGCACCACCGCCGTGCGCCTCGGCCCCCTACAGGATCTCCCCGGCTTCTGGGAGGGCGTCGGCTTCAGCTTGATCGCCCGCCCCAACTTCTCCGGCGGCAACGAGAATGGCATCTACCTTGAGCTGAACATGCTGCGCGAGACCATCGAGTTCACCGCGATCGGATCACCCATCCTCAACCGTGGCAGCATGCAAGAAGACATCGCCATCTTTGGCCTCACCTACATCCACCGTGTCACCGATGGCGTGACGGGCGGCGCGCTCCACATCGAGCCAGGCCTCTGGCTCAACATCCCGCCCACATCGGCCCCCTCGGCGGATGCCAGCATCGCACGCCTAGCCACCATCCCTCACGGCAACTCGGTGTGCACCGTCGGCTTCGTGCAGGAGGTCTACCCCAACGGCGAACTGCCCGATATCCCACCCGCCAACACTGTGCCGTTCGCCATCGGCAGCCAGCCGCCCGCCCCCAGCACCAAAAACCCCTTCCCCGAGTACGATCTGAGCCAGCCCAACATCTACCGCTCCACCCCGCTGCCGCCGCAGATCACCCAGGCGATCATCGACGACCCCAACACCATGCTGCGCAACGCGCTCAAGGGCCAGCGGCCTATGAAGATCACGCGGCTGATCACCAGCACGCCCGCAAACGGCGTCAGCAACATCCCGTTCATCACATCCAACGCCGATACGCCCACCCTAGAGTCGGTGTTCGCCATCGAGGTGATCGAGACCGAGTCTGGCGAGGAGTTCTTGCAGCTCCAGTACTCGCAGACGGCGCTGCTGAACTTTCGCGGCATGAGCTTCCCGCACGTCACCGTGGGCACCCTGATCAAGGCGTTCTAGCCCCACGCCACATGCGGGTGCCCAAAAGCCCCGTGCAATAAGGCCCAAGCCGCATCCGCGCAGCAGGCGGGGGTGTGGCCTGGGCCTTTGGCGTGCCGTACCCCGCCGCGCGGGTGCATCTCAATTGGTATCACTTTCATGAAGCGGGTATTGGGAAACGACAAAGCACAAAAGGCAGCGTACCAAACCTTGCACCATGCATTATTGCATGCAACTCATGCAAAAAAATGAGCACTGCGCCCATGTCGCCCGGCATCCAAAATCGCCGCTCCACCCTACTCACCTGGCCCATGCGGCGAAGGTGCCGCTCATGTTTTGATGGCCATATGCACAAACATCAGTAGCCAGGGAACGGCACAAGAACACCTAAAATTGGGGGTTCGAAGGGGGCAATGCCCTCAACAGGTGTCACTTTTGTGGCGAGGTGGACAGAACGCGCAAAACGGGTATGCTTTGCGTGCCAACCCAAACCATACCCTATGGAGTCGTTATGCCCCCCTCGCCCCGCTATCATACCAT